>JBCCLY010000026.1:0-14428 GCA_039026655.1 Cyanobacteria bacterium P01_C01_bin.38
AAAAATCGGATATTAAATTAATTCACCAAACAATTAACGTTTATTTAAAAGATTCCAAGTAGCTCCTCCGACGACACCATCGGGTTCCAAGCCTTTACTCTTCTGAAATGCTTTTACTGCTTCTAATGTTACGGGACCAAAATCTCCATCGACACCTTTGAGAAGTCCTAAATTAGATAGCCTTTCCTGTAATTTGACTACCTGAGAACCTCGCATTCCCGGACGTAAAATCGGTAATCCTGCTGCGGTGTACTGGATTACAGGAGCTTTTCTCTTAGTGGTTGTGCTGCTTTGACGAGTACGTGTGGTTTGACGAGTACGTGTAGTTGCAGCTTGTCTTTGTGTGGGTGCAGGTTTCCGTTTCCGAGTGGTGTTACGAGGTTTCGGTTTTGCTGGTGTTGGTTCGGTATTTCTAGACGATGGAGTCGAAGGCTTTGGCTCTGGAGCAGGTTGAACAACTCTAACTTGACTGTTTACAGCAGGTGTTATTCGTCTTTGTTGCTGCGTGGAATTATTTACCACCCTCACGCTACCGAATGACTCTGTAGGCATGGGGAAGGTATCAGAAGGCGGTGGTGTCGAAGTGTTAGCCACTGGTGTATTAGCAACTTCTGCTGATGCATCTGTACTCGGAAAAAGGGCTTGCCAAGTATTGTTATCTACAACCCCATCCGATTTTAAACCTGCTGCTTGTTGGAAATCCGAAACTGCTTTTTTAGTTGCTTGGGCGAAACTGCCATCAACTTTACCTTTATAAAAGCCTAAAAGTTTCAAAGCACCTTGTAACTCCCTTACAGGTACTCCTCGGCTACCCATTTTAAGGGTAGGACGATTCATATTTGCTCCTACAACTACTTGAGCAAGCTTTTGTTGAGGTGCAGCAATTGATACTCCAGCGCTCGCTCCAAATAGTAGAGGAGTAGAGGAAATCAAAAGCAACCAGTAAAACCTACTTCTGGGAAGGAAACGAAACGATATGAGAGAGCGTAAGTACTCAACGATACTTAGTTTTCTTCTACCTATCATGGTTTGTGCCCCCGGCAAATCTCTTACAATTACACTATCTATTAACCAGTATAAAATTAAATTGTAACAGCAGTGTAAATGCTTAAAAAAGCTATAAGTAATAAGCCATTTATTCTAAGTAAGTACCCAAGACTGCCGCTACGCAATTATACGGTTAATTGCTTCTTGTTGACCGATTACAGACACAAATGGTTCCTTTAGATATTGGTTAGCTATATGAATAGCATCTGCACTAGTTAAAGCTGCGATATCTTTTTGAAATTTTTGATCGAAGGCTATTCCCAAACCTAAAATCTCATACCAGCCATATATTTGGGCAATTTGTCCATTGGTTTGTTTGCCTAAAGCGTATTGTCCCAAAATCTTATTTTTGGCAGCTTGTAAAGCATTTTCTTCTAACTTACTACTCGAAAGTAATTCAACTTCTCTTTGCAATCCTTCTAAAGCCGTGGTGGTATTTTCCGGTGCCGTACCTATATAAACCACGAAGGAACTAGAAAACTGTCTTGTAGGGTAAATTGCTGATACATCGTAAGCTAACCCTAGCTTTTCTCGTAGCTCAATGAATAAGCGACTGGAAAGCCCATTTCCTAAATAAGTAGAAAGTAATTTTAAAGCAGCGTAGTCAGCCGAATGCACTGAAGCACCTAAATAACCCAACATAATTATCGATTGCTGTGTTGGTTGCGGGGTAATTACTTGCTGGGCTTTTGTTTGGGGGAAAGACACCTTCATTGCAGGTAGCTGTGTATCTGGCGGATGCCAATCACCAAAAAGGTTTTCAATTTTTTGCCGTGCGTCTTCTTGTGAAATACGACCTGCAATGCTAATAACTATATTATCTGGACGAAAATAGGTTTGATAAAAGTTAACTAAATCGAACCGAGTTAAATTGCTAATAGTAGTTTCATCTCCCAATCCCGACGATGCATAAGGATGATTTTCGTACATTACTTGTCGTAATTGCTCAAATGCAACGCTAAAAGGTTGTTCTTTTTGCAAGCGTACATCTTGTAAAGCAACTCGCTTTTCCAATTCCACCTCAGCTTCAGGAAAAGTCGGCGCACGCAACAATCGTGTTGCTAATTCCAATATCTGGGTAAAATCAGCCGTAACGGTTTTGAATGATAAAACAAAGTAATCTGTAGCAGTATCGGCACTCAAACTTGCTCCAACAGATTCTACACGCTCGGCAATTTCCAAACTTGAAAATCCATCACATCCTTTGGTTAATAAAGCGCCGAGCAAATTAGCTAACCCTGCTTTCTCTGGCTTTTCGTAACAACTTCCTGCACGAATAAATATTCGAGTTGCAATTACATCAGCCGCAGAATTTTCAGTTACCAGCAGTACTATCCCATTCTTTAACTCAGTACGATGAACATTTGATGATTTTGGCAAGGTTGTCATTTATTAGTTGTTTAGTTATTGGAAATTGGGCATTGGGCATGGGGCATTATTGTAGACGTAGCACTGCTAAGTTTGTAGTGATAGTTTCTGTCTCCTTGTCTCCTTATCTCCCCATCTCCCTGCCTAATTATTCCGATTCTAACTAAGCGTTGATATTAAATAAGTAAGTCGGCACAAATAAACTGAACTATGTCACAAAATGTAAATTAGGTTAAAACCCTTACTCCTACTCCCTACTCCCTACTCCCTACTCCCTTATCACGATATGTTCTATACCTCATTAAGATGAAATCCGCTGTATATTCCCTACTCTCTAAAAATAGAAAAACAAAACTCCTTAAATCGAAAAGTGATTTAAAGAGCTTTGAAATTTTATTTCACCGCAACGCCGTTTTACCTAAGTTTATGACCTGGGTAAACCAGGGGGGAGCCTAATGCCTCGTTTAAAGTTTCCGGGTACATGCCCGGTTTACTGCCACGAAACTGTTCGATTCCCATATCATAAAAATCATAGATCACAAAACTGTATGGCAGTCACCAACGTTGCAGTGCAATAAACCCATTATAGCTTTCAAAAATGATGTTGTGTAGTAAATAAAGTAGTAAATTAAAAAAAATATTTTTACTTGCCACATCAATTTATTAAGAATACCATATAGACTCAATATTTGTGGCAATTGTCATCGCCTCATCACGATTTAATTTGTCAAGTAAAACCGTAATGTGTCCTAACTTGCGTCCGGGACGAGATTCTGATTTACCATACCAATGTATATGCGCTCCTGGAATTTTAGCTAATTCAGAACGCTTATCGGTATAGTTGCTTTTTAACGTTTCATAACCCAATAAATTTACCATAATAGCACAAGGTTTTATCATTGCTATATTACCTAAAGGTAAGTCAGACACTACTCGCAAATGCTGCTCGAACTGTGAAGTAAAGCAGGCATCAATAGAAAAATGCCCGGAATTATGGGTTCGAGGTGCTATTTCATTTACTAATACTTCACCGCTATTTGTCAAAAATAATTCTATAGCAAAAACCCCAATTACTTGCAAATTGTTGAGTATAGTACAAGCAATATCTTTTATAGCTTTTTCTGTCTTTTGGCTGATGTCAGCAGGAGCAATAACCCGCCGACAAACCTGTTGCTCTTGTTGGGTTTCTACTACTACAAAAGTAGAAATCTGCCCACTTGGCGAACGTGCTGCGATTACGGCTAACTCTTTGTGAAAAGGGATAAATTCTTCTAATAAAAAATTAGATTCAATTAAATTTTTTCTTTGATTTTTTTCCGGATCTTGATAAAGCTTATTTTCTAAGCTATTTAAATCTTTGATAATAAAGGTTCCTTGACCATCATACCCATGACGACGAGCTTTTAATACGGCTGGAAAGCTCAATTGCCATTCTTGTCGATCGTTAGCTTCTGTATATTGTTCTGTTTGAGATGATACAGCAAATAACGATTCTGGTAATTTAAATTTAGGAACTGGTATACTTAAATCTTGTAAAAAACAGCGTTGATGATATTTATCTAAAAGAGGAGACAGTGCTTCTATCCGAGGACGAAAACACACTTTGTCTGTAGCTAGTTTTGATAGAGCTTCTATATTAATAAATTCATTCTCAAAAGTTATAACATCGCATTGCTTTGCTAACTTAGCCGTAGCAGTAGCATCATCAACTGCGGCAAAAATAGTATCGCTGGCAATATCAACTGCTGGATCGTCAGCATTAGGAGTTTGTACAATTAATTCTACATCTAGCTTTTGGGCCGCAGCACCCATCATTAATGCTAATTGTCCGCCACCAATAACACCAATACGCATCCTAAGCATCCCAGAAAATAACGAGTATCTGTAACAATTTTGGAGTTTGTACCGCTAGCTTTTCCGCAAGTTGTAACTTGCGCTCCGTCTAGGATTACATCGGTAAAAGCAACTCCTTCAACATTTGTATCAACAAACGTCGTATTAAGTAAAAAAGCTTCTATAAGTACGGTATTACTTATATCTACATATTTACTCCCGTTAAGTTTACCCGATCTAAAGCTTGCTACAAAATTTCAATTTTCTTAGCCTTTTTTTCGGATGATACACCTTGACAAAAAGCTAGGTTGATTGATCGTTTATTGATGATGACGGAATTCTGTTCAAAGATTAAAAAAATATTTTTTTTGGTTTTAATTGATTTGCAGTTAGAACAAGTTTACATTTCTTCAATAAAATGTTGTTTTAGATGTCAAAACTGTTGAAGAAAATTTACTTTGAAGTAGATAGATAAAGTTTATTATCATTTGACGAAATAATTAGGCAACTGCTGTTAATCTTGAAATTAGTCAAAGTTTTGTTTTGCTTAATACTAATAAGCAATAGCATTGTCTTTACAAAGCTTCATAATTTATAGTTATAAGTTTTCTAGTAGAGAATTGTTAACTGTAAGTATTAATCTAAAAATTTCTATTTATTATCTGGAAAGTTATGCTCGAGAACTTAAATCAACTTGTTAGCAATCCTATGAGACATTACAACGATGAATGGGTTGACCAATGGTGTCAAGACAATGGTTGGACTGACTTATATATAGAGCGCTGTAATAACTTCTGGGCTTTTCCTCCTGGTGCGGTAATGCCGGAGCCAATTCCAGCAAAAGTACTCAGAACAATTAAAGCGGAAAAAGGATTGACTTGTGAAGAGCGTATTTGGTCAATTGCGGCAGTTGTTGCCACAATGGTAGCCGCAGGTGTTACTTACTGGTTGAGATGTCCGATACCAATGGTTGCGGCATTTGCTTTTAATGCTGTAACTGTTGCTCAATTGGAAGTGGAAGATGCGTATTAAAGATTGTAGGTTTAAAGTATTCATGGGGAGCTTTCCCCGTGAATGTTATAGTTATAATTTTATTTAATATTTTTAAATAGCGAGATAATTGCTTTATTTAATAAGTATAGTTTGTGTCACGTTAATGTCACACTATCAAGATTAAATATATATATAAGGTTGATAAAAAAACTAACGATTACGGCTGATTGAAAATTCAATTAAGTACTTAACGCGATTAGATTTCCCGAGCCCCCTTTCTATAGGGGGTTTTCTCAATTATAGGTAATAAGGAATTGGGAAACATCAAATACTAATAAATAATATTAGCGGTAGTAATTAAGTATTAGTACGGTAATAGCCATATACAGCGGATTTCATCTTAATGAGGTACAGAACATATCATGACAAGGAAGTAGGGAGTAGGGAGTAGCGAAAAGTGCGGTCTTGGGGGTTTCCCCCAAGAGCAACTTTTCAAGAGAGGGAATAGAAGAATGTACCTCATTTAACTGCAAAGTGCTGTATTTAGATCGACAGTCAATTTAGGTTAATCTACTTAAGTATTTATGTAGATTAATTTTCCCATTCTTGATACTAGTTTGTAAGGCTAAAAATTGAGTTTTCCGTAGTTTTCCGGTAGAGTGTGACCGATAAATAAAGTTAAGCTTCAGTATAGATGATATCCCCGATCTTCGCAAAAACTATTAGTGCTTGAAGCTATGTTTTAAATAGATTCTGTTTTCCAACTAAGCTATAAGTTTTAAAGTAAATATAAAGTAAATATAAAGTAAATATATTATTAAACTCATTATGGAATCTAGAGAATCTGTAGATTTAGATTTACAAAAATTTTGGTATATAATCAAGCGACGTTGGCTACCTGCTACATTTATCTTTGCTATTTGTGTTGGAGCAGCAGGAATACTAGGAACTTTAAAAAAGCCAGTTTTTGAAGCTGAAGGCAAACTTTTGATTAAAAAGGTTAACCAAACTTCTGCTTTGACGGGATTAGGAGAGCCTATTGGACAGTTAGAAGGCTTAGATATAAAAAGTAGCCCTATCAATACAGAAATAGAAGTAATTAGTTCCAAACCTATATTAATTGAAACGATCGAAAAATTAAAGCTCAAAGATGATGATGGTGTACCGCTGCAACCAAAGAAACTTGCAGAAAAGATTAATCTCAGAGCAATTCCGGCGACTGATGTTTTACAAGTTTCCTATGCAAGTAAAAATCCAAAAGAAGCAGAAGCGGTTGTTAATGAATTGATGAAACTGTATATGGAAAACAATGTACAGACAAATAGAGCAGCTGCTGTTGCTGCTGGTGATTTTATCGCCAGACAGCTACCTGAAACGGAAGCTAACGTGCGTAAACTTGAACAAGATTTACGCCAATTTCAGCAACAGAACAATGTGATTTCGTTAGTAGAAGAATCTAGAAACGCTGTTGCACTTCAGAAAGAATTAGAAACTAAAATAACTGAAACAAAAGTAGGTTTAGCAGAAGTAACGGCTCGCGTACAAAGCCTTCGGGAAAAGGTGGGAATGAATTTTCAGGATGCTATTAATACAGATTCCTTAAAAAGTTCTACTGGGGTGCAACAGGTTTTAAAGAATTTGCAACAAGTAGAAGAAGAATTAGCATTAGCTCAAACTAGATTTTATCCGACACATCCGACAGTACAAAGTTTAATTGATAGAAGAAATGCTCTGCAAAGCTTATTAAATAGGAGAGTTGCAGAAGTTAGTAAAAATAATCCGAACTTCACTGCTGCGAATTTACAGATTGGTGAGGTAACGCAAAAGTTAACAGAAGACTTGACTAAATCTGAAGTAGAAAGTGTAGCTCTGAAAAATAGGCTAGATTCTTTAGTATCAGCATTAGCAACTCATCAAAAAAGAGTTAATATTTTACCTCAGTTAGAGCAAGAAGAAAAAACATACGAGCGACAATTGGAAACGGCTCGAACAACTCATGAAAATCTTTTGAAAAAGCTTCAAGAGGTAAGAGTTACAGAAAACCAGAATATTGGTAATGCTCGAATTATTGAACCTGCTTTTGTAATCAAAAAGTCTGCAAAATCAACCAAAATTATGTTTTTGATTTTGGGAGGGGCTTTAGGAACTTTAATGGCAACTGCGATGGTTGTCTTACTTGAGTTAAAAGATAGATCCGTTAAAACCCTTAAGGAAATCAGAAAGCTGTTTGGATATACATTACTTAGCACTATACCTTCTTTAAAAAAGAAATCTTATCTAAATCTCAAGGATACAGATACCAATACTTTACCCGAGATACCTGTTAGAGATAATCCCGATTTACCAATTGCAGATGCATATCGAATGCTTCAAGCCAATCTGAAGTTTATTAGCTCCGATAGATCGTTACAGGTAATTGTAGTTACAAGCTCCGTTCCCAAAGAAGGTAAGTCAACCGTTTCGGCTAATTTAGCAGCTGCGATCGCGCAATTAGGACAAAGGGTATTACTTGTAGATGCAGATATGCAAAATCCTATACAGCATCATTTATGGGGTGTAAATAGTGCTAAAGGATTAAGCGATATTATCGTCGGACAAGTTGACTTTGAAACAGTTGTCAGTGCAGGAATGCTTAGTTTAGATGTTTTGAGTGCAGGAGCAACAACTCCGAATCCTTTATTTTTACTGGATTCTCGGAAAATGGAAACTTTAATTCAAGATTTTAAAAATACCTATGATTTTGTAATTATTGATGCACCGTCATTAGTGATGAGAGCGGATGCTTTAGCTTTAGGCAAAATGGCTGATGGTGTTTTATTAGTAGCACGCCCAGGAGTAATGACTTCTAATGATGCTGCTACAGCTAAAGAGGCTTTAGAACGTTCCGCACAGAATGTACTAGGTATGGTAGTTAATGGTGTAATTTCGGAGAATGAATCCGATAGCTATTTCTATTACGCTAAGAATCACTCTGATAAGGATAGTTCGCATCAAGAAGCTATCAAATCAAAAACATTTTAAATAACTATTCTTATCTGTATTTTTAGGGTGAATTTTATCTATGAAAGGTTTACGCAAGCTATTAGGAAATTCTTTTGCTTTACTTTTAAATCGCTTAACTCAGAGTATTACAACTTTTATATTAGCTGCATCAATTGCTCGTATGTTGGGAGCTTATGAATTAGGGCAATATATGCTTGCCTTTAGTTTTTACTATGTCTTTATGACTTTAGCCTCCCAAGGATTCAAAACCTTGTTTACAAGAGAACTTGCACAAAACCCTATAGAAACTCCATCTTATTTAGTCAGCGGCACTTTTTTACAGTTTTTATTCAGCGTCATTGCTTATGTAGTAATGGCGCTTGTGGTGTACCTTCTTCCCTACAATCAAAATACTTCAATAGTTTGCTATGTTTTAGGATTAGCTATCATCCCATTTTCTCTTTCTAATGTTACTGAAGCTATCTTTCAGGCAGAAGAAAAAATGCAGTTAATTGCTGTTAGTACGGTACCTGTCTATATCGTGCGCGTAATAGCTATTATTTGGGCTATGAATCTGAAATATGACATTACCACTGTTTCAGCAATCATGGTGGCTTCGGAATGGCTAATATTCTTTATTGAATGGTGTTTGGTAACGCAATTTGTCAAATTTGAATGGCGATTGAATTGGAAGTTTATGTGGAATACTACCAAGGCTTCTGGTTCATTCATAGTTATTGAAGGTATATCGATTTTAGGTTATAGGCTTCAGGTTTTTATTCTTTCTCTATTAGGTGGTGAATTAGTTGTAGGGCTATATGGTGCAGTTTTACAATTAATGCAGCCTTTTCAAATTATTTCTCATAGTGTTGTTTTAGCTGTCTTTCCTAAAATGTCTAAAGCTATTGACTCTAGAAAAGATAGTCAGCGTCAAATTACGCAAATTACTATAGAAATATTACTAATGGTTGCTTTACCTTTGCTTCTAGGAATTCTATTTTTTGGTAAAGATTTACTTATTTTACTTTATCAAGAAAAGAGTTTTGCTGAAGCACAATTTGCTCTTAATATATTTGCTATTGGTTTAATTTCTTCTTCATTTATTAGACCTTTGAGTTACCTATTGGTAGCAAATGGGTTTGAGAAAGTTAATCTTTGGCAAGTATTTATTACTACTATTTTAGATTGTTCAATCAGTATAGTCCTTGTTTCTCAATACAAGTTAAATGGTGCTGCAATAACGGTAATATTTACCGATTATGTAGCTTTAGGAATTTATTATGTTGAGTCTTGCAGAAGATTGTTTACATTAAATTTATTAGCTACAGTTTCTCGTCCTGTAATAATAGGTGCTTTAATGTTACCAGTTTTTATCGGTTTAAAAAGTTTAGATTTAGATATTATATTGGTTTTGATTATTTCTAGCTTAATCTATTTTTTATTCATTGGTCTTTTAGGAGTTTATACAGTTTACCATTCTAATGATGAATGGGCAAAATTATTACTAAAACGTAAATAAAATGAAAGTTTAAGTTTTGGATTCTATAGAGGAGGTAGATAATGAATCCAGAAGTATCGGTAATTATTCTTGCTTACAATACTGGGAAATATGTTGCACGGGCAATAGATTCTGCATTAAAACAAACTCAGAAGAATATTGAAGTTATTATAGTTGATGATGATTCTACGGATAATACCCTAGAAATTGTCAAAAGCTTTTGTGACAACCGTCTTAAAGTATTAATTAATCAGCAAAACCGGGGACAAAACTTTTGTACTAATTTAGCTATAAAAGAGGCTCAAGGTAATTGGATAACTCGACTAGATTCAGATGACTGGTATGCAGTGGATCGATTAGAGAAACTCTTAAATATTGCCTATTCACAAAATGTAGATATGATTGCTGATGATATATATTTTATTCAAGATGGGAAAACTATTCCTTGGAGTACATTATTAGTTCAAAGTAAATTCAAAATTAAGGACAATCTGAGAATTTATTCGACAACTTTTGTTGAAAAAGATGTACCTGGAATGTGGGGTTTACCTTTAGGTTTAACTAAACCATTAATAAAAAGAGATTTTATCATTAAACATGATATTCAAAATAATGAAAATATTCTAATTGGCGGAGACTTTTGGCTATATTTAACTTGTTTGGCACATGGAGCAAATTTCTTATTAGTGCCAAAACCTTATTATTTTTATCGCTCCCGTCATGGTTCATCAGTTACACAAAGTAGAATCAAAAGGATCGAAGCATATTCTCAAGCAACAGAATATTATTTAAATCAAGATTACATCAAAAATAATCAACAATTACTAGCTGCTTTGCAAAAACGTTTGTCTTTGATTGACAAAACAAAACCATATTTTCAAGTTGTAGATTCTTTTAAGCAAGCTGATTATTTAAAAGCTTTAGAAAAAATGATACACAATCCGTATTTTTTTTGTCATTTAACTACGCAATTACCACGAATAATACGTCGTAGATTGTCTTTATACTTTAACCAAATAAGTGTAAATAAGTCCGATCAATTGTAATTATTTGTTTAGTTCAAATTTAGTTCAAATAAAAAATCAGGGAATAAATAAAAAATGAAAGTAGCTTTATTACATTTTTGCTTTTACGAATACACCGTTCAACTAGCAAACGCTTTAGCCGCCATAAACATTGATTTAACTTTAATTCATCCCCAACAGTTAACCGCACAAATGCAAGGTTTGTTAGATCCAAGAATTAAAGTAATTACCTTCAATAAATATCGTATTCGCAACCCACGTAATTTATCCGCGATGGGTAAATTAATGAGCATTATTCGTAAAATAGAGCCTGATGTATTACATGTCCAGGAAACAAACGATCCTTGGTACGATTTAACATTATTGCTCAATAAAATGCCTCCTTTAGTAACCACCATTCACGATGTATATCGTCATCCTGGAGATAAAGATAACGTCATCGGTTCGGAGTATACTCGACAGATTGCATTTTGGCGATCGCAACAGCTAATCGTTCACGCAAATTTACTAAAAGATGCTTTGGTTGAGGAATTTTCAGTTCCGAAACAAAGAGTATGCATTCTTCCTCATGGTGAGTTAGGTAGTTTGTATCAGCGGCTGGCTAAAGATAATAATACAGTCAGAGAGCCTTATACTCTTTTATTCTACGGACGCATTTGGGCTTATAAAGGTTTAAATTACCTGCTTAAAGCGATGCCATCAATAATAGAAAAGTTTCCTCAAGTTAAATTGATTATTGCCGGAAAGGGAGACAATATAAAACAATATTTCCCTGATGGCTGCGATAAAAAACATTACGAAATCCTCAACAAATATATTCCATCAGAAGATGTTGCAAAACTTTTTCAACGCAGTACGGCAGTAATTTTACCTTACATAGAAGCGTCTCAAAGCGGTGTTGCATCTCTTGCTTATGCAATGGGTACTCCAGTTATTGCTTCTGAAATTGGTGGTTTAGCTGAAATGATTGTTTCGGAGCAAGATGGATTATTGGTACCACCTAGAGATGCTTCTGCTTTGGCTGATACGATTATTCGTTTGTTAAGCGATAGTGAATTACAGCATCAAATACGCACCGCAGCATTATATCGCTGTAAAGATGATTTGAACTGGTTAAATATTGCTACTCAAACGGTTGAAATTTATCGTAAAGCAATTTATCTCAAAAATATTCATCGGTTAAATTAATAAATAAAAAATGAAAAAACTTTTATTATTTACCGAAGAAGCATTCACAGTTGTATCTCTATTGCTTTATTCGGGGGGTCCGTTAACTGTAATTTTGTCTGGTGGAGCAAGCGAAGGTGATGATTCTGGAGAAACGAATACTTCTTTAATACTAGTTTTATTCTTCTTCAATTATTTGGTGACTTTTTTTCTACTTATTCTACGATGGAAAAAGGTTATCCAGATAATGAAGAAAGAAAAAATTCTATTATTATTAGTAGGGATTGCGGTGTTTTCCTTCGTATGGTCTTCTCAACCTAAAAAAACTTTAATGAGGGGTATTGCTATAGTTGGAACTAGCTTATTTGGACTGTATTTAGCTTCACGATACACCATAAAGGAACAGTTACAGCTTTTTGGTTGGATGTATGGAATTGCTGTCGTCATGAGTTTTCTATTCATTGGAGCATTACCAAAGTATGGAATCATGGGCGGAGTCCATGCAGGAAAATGGCGAGGCATTTACAACCATAAAAATACTTTAGGAAAAGTTATTGTTCCAGGCATTGCTGTGTTTTTATTACTAGCTTCTAGCTCAAAAAAATATAGTTGGCTGTTCTGGATGGCTTTTAGTTTAGCTTTTATTCTTTTACTACGTTCTGGCTCAACAAGTTCTTTACTCAATGGCATTACTTTAATAGCTGCATCTATATCTTTTAGAGTTTTTCGATGGCGAGATAATTTGATGGTGCCTAGCACGATCGCAATCGGAAGTTTCGGTGCAATTTTCTATGTAGTTGTTTCTGTTACTACAGAAGCTATTCTCAAAGCACTTGGTAAAGATCCCACCCTTACTGGGCGTGGAGATATGTGGCCTTATATCTTTGAAATGATTGGATACAAACCTTTTTTAGGCTACGGATATGGCGCGTTTTGGTCTGGCCCCGATACGCCTTCTTTTTATATTTGGCAAGCAACTGGTTGGACTCCTCCAAATTCCCATAATGGCTTTTTAGATTTGTGGCTGCAAATTGGCTTAATAGGCTTATTAATATATATATTTGGATTTTTAGCTGTAACTTTACCAAAAGCATTCTACTGGGTGCGAGCTACAAAAACATCTGAAGGATTATGGCCTTTGACATATATGACTTATATGTTGGTAGCAAATATTAGTGAAACCACGTTAATGATTCAAAATGATTTATTTTGGGTCATTTATGTGGCAATTGCGTTTTCAGTACAAATGTCACCAGATAGTCACAAGTTATCGACTATAAAAATAGATATATAACAAAACAAATGCATCTTCAATAAGCGATATATTATGTCCGAACGCAACTTAGAATACTGGCAAAACAAACTTACTAAACTACCAGTTTTAGAAATCACTACAGATAAGTTAAGAAGCTTCGATTCAGATTATCATGTTGGCGTAGAAGCCTTTGTTTTTGATCAAGAAATTTGCGAATCATTAAAAGCTATTGATAAAAACTGCAAAACTAGTTTATTTTCAGCCTTATTGACTACATTCAAATGTCTGCTTTATAAATATACTGGTCAAGAAGACATTATTGTTGGTTCTTGTATTCCCCAAAATGACAATTCTGATTTTAATACATTAGCTTTCAGAAGTTGTTTATCAGGAGATATATCATTTATTGAATTATTAGAACAAGAAAATAAAATTGTTACCGAAGACTTGAAATACAGAAACTTTTCTTGGCAACAACTGGTAGAAAAATTATCCGCGACAGAGAATAAGGATGCGGGGATTTTTCAAGTAATGTTCAGCTTGCTAGATGATTGGGCAACAGATACACCATTACCAATTAATGTTGATGAATTTGAATCAGATTTAGCGTTTTTTGTGGTGGAATCATCGCAAGGCTTGAAAGGAACCATAGCCTACAATCAACAATTATTTGAGGCGCAAACTATAAAGCGGTTGATTGGACATTTCGAGAATTTACTTACTTATGTGATTGAAAATCCTCATTCAAAACTAAACCAACTACAAATTTTAAGCTCGGTAGAATATCAGCAAATTATCAGCGAATGGAATAATACAGCAGTTGATTATCCAAAAGATAAATGTATCCATCAACTTTTTGAACAACAAGTAGCCAAAACACCCGATGCTATCGCGGTGATATGGAAAGAGCAGCAGCTTACTTATCGAGAGTTAGATAATCGTGCTAACCAGCTGGCAAATTATCTACAAAGTTTAGGAGTAAAACCGGATACTTTGGTAGGTATCTGTATCAACCGCTGTTTAGAGATGACGATAGGAATATTAGCCATACTAAAAGCAGGTGGAGCCTACATACCCTTAGATCCAGCTTATCCTCAAGAGCGCTTATCTCATATGCTCGAAGATTCTGGGGTATCGGTTTTATTAACTACACTTGATTTAGTCAGTCAAATACCACACAATAAAGCAAAACAAATTTGTTTAGATCGAGATTGGGATAACTTGATTGCCAATCAAAGCCAGCAAGCTCCCCATAGTGAT
>JBCCLY010000027.1:0-14232 GCA_039026655.1 Cyanobacteria bacterium P01_C01_bin.38
CAAGGCGCTGTTACCAGTTGCAAGAATTGATGGAACAAATTTGACAGCACAAGTATTCGCCGAGGAATATCGGAAATATGGTATTCCAGTAGTAATTACTGGTTTACTAGATTCCATGAATAATTGGGATTTAGATTTTCTGCGCGAAAAGCTAGGAAATCAAGAATTTCCAGTTCGTTTTAACGGATGGGAAAGATATAAAAAAGAGAAAAATCAGTGGAATAATATTGGTAGCGGTGTTGAATCGCGCACTCTTTCTTTTAATGAATATGCCGATTTACTATCATCTAAAGAAGCCCATAAAAGCGATATTTATCTTGGCAGATGCGCTTTAAAAAAAACACCGCTTGCCGATACACCAGCACTTGCAGAAGCTGACGAGAAACTTGGTTTAACAATGCCGGGTACAAGCCCTAATTTATGGGTATGCCCCGGAAGTCATATAACTCCTTTGCATTATGACCCCCTCGATGGTACCTTGATACAGGTTCATGGTGAAAAACGACTTGTGCTGTTTCCGCCATCTCAAACCTATAATCTTTATCCACTATCACTATTTAATTATTTACGGCATGGTTTGAAACTGCGAGCTAATTACTCTCAGGTATATCCCGAAAAACCAGATTTAGAAAAATTTCCTAAATTCGAGAAAGCACTTGCCCATCGTTATGAAGTAATTCTCAAACAAGGTGAAATTCTGTTTATTCCTGCGGGATGGTGGCATGAAGTAACATCTTTAGGAGATGGAGTTGTCTGCTCAATCAATCGTTTTTGGCACGTTTTACCCTTAACAAGAGCAGCAACTTCCTGGAATAAATGGCGTTTACATCTTGGTGCTTTGATGACTGCTCCTTATATTATCAAAACTTGGTTAGCTGCGATTTTTAGTAAAGATAGAGAGCAAAAAATTCGTCATTTAGTGCAAAGGCTTTAGTTAGTTAGGAGTTAGGAGTTAGGAGTTAGGAGTTGGGAGTTGGGAGTTGGGAGTTAGGAGTTAGGAGTTAGGAGTTAGGAGTTAGGAGTTAGGAGTTGGGAGTTAGGAGTTGGGAGATTTTAACAACAGACGTATTTATGTTGAATTAAATATCTTCCCAATCCCCAATCCCCAATCCCCAATGCCCAATTACCAACTACCAACTACCAACTACCAACTACCAATTACCTAAATAATTTAAATTTTATATATTTCAAATATGCAAAACTTATCTAAACTAGCTGTCAAACAATTAGAAAAATTACTAACCAAAGATGGTTGGTTGGAAAGGTTAATCGCTAAAAATTCTTTGGTTGGCGATTCTGTTTTTTTTGAGAAGGAACAATTTCCTTGGAGTAAGGATTTAGAAGCTAACTGGATGGTGATTCGTAAAGAATTGGAAGGTGTGCTGGAAAGAGTTGACGATTTACCTAATTTTCAGGATATTTCCAAACGTCAATCTCGGATTGCTAACGATAATCGCTGGAAAACTTATTTTTTCTATGCATTCGGATTTAAAGCTACCAAAAATTGCGAAAGATGCCCGGAAACTACTAAATTACTCGAACAAATACCGGGAATGAAAGTAGCGTTTTTCTCGATTCTTGCTCCCGGTAAACATATTCCCAGACATCGCGGTAAACTTAAAACTTTGATTCGCTATCATTTGGGTTTAATTGTTCCACAACCTAAAGAAAATTGTAAAATTCAAGTAGATGATGAAATTAAATATTGGCAAGAAGGTGAAAGTCTAATTTTCGACGATACTTTTTATCACGAAGTTTGGAATGATACGGATGGCTACCGTGTAGTTTTATTCTTAGATATTGCTCGCCCTTTAAAATTTCCACTTTCTTTTGTTAGTGATTTAGCGAATAAGTTTATTACCGCAACTTCTATAGTTAAAGATGCTAAAGCTAGCCATAAAGCTTGGGAAGATAAGTTTGAAGCCAAGGAAAAATCAAAAGAATTAGTTTCTTAGCTCGTAGTTGCGCTTTAGCGCCTCTTATCGAAGATTCCAATAAATACCCAAAATAAAAAGTTCGTAGTAAGCGCTTTAGCGCCTCCGGAAACGAAGACTCCAATAAATACCTAAAATACAAAGTTCGTAGTAAGCGCTTCAGCGCCTCCGAGATGAAACGCTAAAGCGCTTACTACGAACCTTTTTACGAAACAATCTTGATAAACCAAATTTTATAATTAAACTTAAAATTATTCCCACACTTAATAGTGCTAGTAAAAGCTGCCATAACGGTTTCGGTAACATCAAATCATAAATAAAATCATCAAACTTATTTTTTCTCATGGCAGCAGTAGCCGGATTGATAACTCCAATATCTCCGACTATATCCATTTTGGTTTTTAAGGCTAAACTTCTTTCTTGAATTTCTTTTAAAATATTCTGACTTCTTTCTCCCTTCAATAAAAAAGGTTGCGCTAAATCTTGATTTTCTCCAGCTACTGGCAAGATTTCAATAGTTTTAATTTTATTAGAAGTAAAAATAAATCTGGCTAAAAAATTATCTGTCCAATATGTATGATTGTGCCCGAAAATAAAATTACCCAAACAGTAAAATATCGGCTTATTTTGATAAATTTCTATTCCTTGGGGAAAATGGGGATGGTGCCCCAAAATAATATCCGCACCAGCATCTATAGAATTACGCGCTAAATTACGAACCCAAAATGGTGGCTTTTTACTGTCATTAAGTCCCCAATGAAAAGATAATATTACATAATCAACTTTTGAACGCAGTTTTTGAATATCTTCCCGAATTAAAGATAAATCTGTGGGCATTACACCAGCACGATTCGGCTTAGCATAACTCGAATCGCCAGAATTTTCCGACATGGTATAAGCCAGAAAACCCAAGCGAATGCCGTTTTTTTCGCTGATATATGGCAGTCTCGCTGAAGCTAAATCTTTACCGCTACCAACAGCAGGTAAATCCACTTGAGATAAACTTGTTAAAGTATCTTTTAAACCTGCAACTCCAGCATCAAGAGCATGATTGTTAGCAGTCGCAACAATATCAACACCAGCCCATTTTAATCCTGCTGCAAAAGCAGTTGGGGCTAAGAAAGCACCCTTTTTCTTAGCTGTATCCGATAAGGGAGTTTCTAAATTAACAAAAGCAATATCGGCTGCTTCTAATACAGGTTTGATTTTTTGAAATGGATAACGTGCTTCTTCCTGCTTTGATGCAAATTCTAAATTGTATCGAATGATTTGCCGGTGAAATAAACTCTCTTCCGCCATTCTTGACCATTCTACATCCCCACCAGCTGTTAAAGTTAGTTGATTTGGTTGCGCGATTACCTTCGGTAGAGCTTCGCTTAACGCACTTGGTGAATGTATGAAAAATATAATTATTGCTATCCAAGCGATTTTGAATTTTTTCACGGGCATTATGCTTTTCAGAAAACAGTTAGTAGTTAGTAGGGTGTGTTGTCGCCCAGCGCAACGCACCATTATACAAGGATCTTGCTTGGTGCTGCCTTACTATCGTCGTAACGCACCCTACGGATACTATTCCCTGTTCCCCATTCCCCATTCCCTACTCCCTACTCCCTAAAAAAAATTCACCTATCGTATTCTGCTTTTTCCAGGGCTTTACCTTGTTGAATACTTAAAACAGTAGTAACTAAAGCTACTCCCGCTCCTACAAAAAATACCCCAATTCCGGCATATTTCCAAACTGGCCCTAATAAAATCGGCGAGAAAAATTGTCCTAAATTACTTGCTCCGGTGCCGATAGCTAAAACGCTAGAGCGTACTTCCTTGGGCGTTGATTTAGATAAAGCATCGTATAGATTGGGCATTACAATACCAAATCCCATGCCGAAAATAATTGCCGTGGGCAGAATAAAATAAACTTGCTCAACAAAAGGTATAGTAATTAATGTTACTGCCATTAAGATAAATCCCAAGGCTATAGCTTTAGCGCTTCCTACACGCTTTGCTAATTTGCTGGCACCCACGGCAGAGATAACGGCAGCACCAATAGCCCGCGATGCTAAAATTGCTCCATTAAGAACTGTATCGGCTCCGATGGCTTGTTTAAAATGTAGGGGAGCGTAGATAATTACTACATAAAAGATGGCAGATGTCAAAGCTAAAGCTGTAAATAAGGTGATGGTACTACTAGCTCTTAAGCTTTTAATTAATTTGTCTTTTTGACCTAAATTTAATGATGAAGAACCATTGCGTTTGCGCTTTGGTAATAATAGGTATGCAAGTAACGCTGCCGGTAAAGCTAAAGCGTACATACAAAAAGTAAATCGCCAATTGTATTTACCAATTAAACCACCGACAAGGGGAAAAATAATGCTGGCGATCGCCAGTGCGCTGGTTGTATAACCTAAAATCCTAGTTCGCTTCTCACCTTCGTACATACTGCTGAGAATGCCGATACTCGCGGCTGCAATTCCTCCACTGGCAGCCCCTAACAATGCTCGCGATATTAATAAAGCCGTAAAGCCGTTTGCCAAAGCTCCCGCAGTACCAAAAAATGCGTAGCAAATTAGTGATGGAATTAACACTTTTGCTTTGCCAATACGGTCGGCTAAAATGCCACAGATTGGACTAAACAAGAAGATTGTCAGGCAGTGCATACTAACTAACATTCCCGACCACCGGGAGTCAATTAAAAGTTGATCTTTGACCTCTGGCATCACTGGTGCTACTACGCTTCCCGTCATTGTGGTTAAGCTGCCACAAGCAAGTAGTACTAGTAATATCGGAATTTGTTTGCGAGTTTCTGTGGTTAGAAACGAAGTAGACATATAAGTAAAAAAATCCTCAATTTTGTTTGATGTAAAAAAGGTATTAAAACTAACTTCTAAATATTTTTTCGCTTTCGGTATTCTTTTTTTAATTAATGGTTATTTGTTTAAATATACTTCTTGCACCAGTGACTCTATTCCTGGTTTGTTGCAGATTGTATAACGGAACAATGATGTTTTTATAAAAAGAAACCCGGTTTGTTTGAGTTGATAAAAAGTGTTGCAAGATATAAATTCTAAAAGAAGTGAATTAACGATATTAAGGCATTACAAGTAGAATAGACTAATTTATTCGTCTTGAATAGGCAAATTTAATAACAAAATCCCCTTCGAGGAAATTTTTCGAGGGGGTTTATATTTATCTTTATATTTTGAATCGTTTTAAGCTTGAAGTGTTCCGCTTTATGGTTGATGGTGCGTTGCGCTCCGCGCCAACGCAACGGCAGTTTTGCGGGAAGAGAATCTACACCCTCCGGGTTCGTTAGTTGTTCATGGGGGAAACCCCCAAGACCACACTAACTCACCGCAAACTGCCTCCCCTACCCTACATTACAAAAAATCTTGTGGGATGGGCATCCTTGCCCGTCCAATTATTCCATAGAAAAATTCAAAGGAATATCCAATCGCCATTCTTTACCTTTAAAAAACAGCAGTTGATAAATTCCAAGGCTGCCGTATCTAAAGGAAGTTTCGGAAGATTGCAGGTAAAGGTACCACATACGACAGAATCGCTCGTCATAAGTTGTCCCTAATGATGCAATTTTGTCTCGATTTTCGGTAAAGTTTTCAGCCCACCGCTTCAATGTTTCAGCATAATGAGGTTTAAGATTCTCGCAGTGAGCAACCGTTAATTTCGCTGCCCAAAGCTCTTGAGTTAATTCATGCATTTGCGGTAAATAGCCACCGGGAAATATATATTTAGCAACCCAAGCACCAAGTCTTTCTTTACCTTGGGTAGCAATTGTATGCAGCAAACCTACTCCATCTGGAGTTAAAAGTTCTGATGCTTTCTGCATAAAAGTTGTAAAACTGTCTTTACCAACATGTTCAAACATTCCGATGCTGACAAATTTATCGTATTGCCCTTGTATTTCTCTGTAATCGGCAATCTTGATTTCGATTTTATCGCTTAAACCTTTTTGCTCAATTCTTTGTTTTGCTAATGCAGCTTGCTCTACACTTAGCGTAATACCAGTTCCAGAAACACCATAGTTTTCGGCAGCATAAATCAGCATTCCACCCCATCCGCAACCAATATCAATTAAAGATTCTCCCGGTTGCAATGCCAGCTTTCTACAAATTAATTCGTATTTTTGTCGCTGCATCTGTTCGAGGGTATCAGTTTCTTTGATCTGATATCCACAGGAGTAAGTCATTGTAGGATCGAGGAAATACTGATAAAAATCATTTCCTACATCGTAATGATGCTGTACGTTTTTGCGACTATTTTGAATGTTAGTAGGTACCGTTCGCAAACGTTGAGTTACTACTTTCATTAACAAGGGAATTGTTACCCTTTGGCTGGCTTTTGAGTAAACATTGTTGCGAAATAATAAACCAATCATTTCGGCAAGTTTATCGTTTTCCTCATCCCACCAGCCTTCCATATAAGCTTCACAAAAACCAAGTGCGCCAAATGCCAAAGCGCGGTTGTAAGTATCGGGGTTATAAATTTTTAAAATTAATGGTGGGGAAGATTCTTCACCAAAATGAAAAGCTTTACCATCTGGATTAATAACTGTCAGATTGCCTTCTTTAATTAAAGTGAAAAGCTGATATAGATAGCGTTCCCCGCTAGGAAGCCCAGAAAGAATATTGCTCCAATTCTGGCTGGAAGGAGAGCTTTTATCTTGTGTTTTTTGTAAATTTGGCGCTTGAGTTTGTGTCATATATATAGCGTTCTTGCGATTTTAAAAACAAGGCAATAGAATATTTAGATAATAATCTAATTTACTCTTGTATTGCTAAATATATAGTAACTTTTTTTATTTTTTAGTAGTTAATTATATTGGTATCAATCTGCTTGTTTATCTCATAAACAATGTAGAGACGTGTTAGCGAAGCGTGCCCGGAGGGCATAATTTCACGTCTCTACAATTAAAAATCCTAATAATTACTTGTGCGGTAGTTTGACGTTGGTTGCTAACCCCAGAAATTGCAGTAACCTAATTGTCATCCAAGTCATATCAATTTCCCACCATTTCAAACCATGACGAGCGGAATATTGAAAAGCATGATGGTTATTGTGCCAGCCTTCACCAAAAGTTAGTAGAGCAACCCACCAACAATTAGTAGAGCGATCGCCCGAATCGTAATTGCGATAACCAATCGTATGACAGACACTGTTGACAAACATAGTAGAGTGAATTCCGACAAACAAGCGTACAAAGATTCCCCAAACTACAAAAGAGAATCCACCGAGCAAATACAATACAACTCCTAATGCAACTTGCAACTCAATGTAATAACGATGACAGAAACGATAAAATGCATCATTGGCAATATCTTTTGTCATGCGTGGAAGTTCAGGTTGAGCGGGAACCGTGTGCATCAACCAATTGATATGACTCCACCAAAAGCCTTCATTAGGTGTATGAGGATCTCCTTGTTCATCGGAATGCAAATGATGTACTCGGTGATATCCAACCCAGCCAAATACACCACCCTGAAGAGCCAAAGTACCGCACAAAATTAGAAAATACTCCAGCCATTTGGGAACTTTTAAACTACGATGAGTTGCTAAACGATGAAATCCAAAAGCAATTCCCAAACCAATAGTCATCCAGTGCAATAACACTGCAACACCGACAGCAGCCCAGCTAAAGTTACTGGGCAAGAATGCTAATAATACTGCTAAATGAAGTATTACAGTAAAAATAATCACCTTAAAACGCGGAGAAGGTGGATTTAATTGAGGTAAAGATACTGGAGATAAATTGGTTGTCATGAATTTTTTTGCCCTACACCTACTTAAAGATAAAAGATAATTTTCACTACACTTAACACTGTATTCCGTTCCAACTCAAGAGTAGAATTTGATATTAAGTAATTTTCAGACATTCTCCGTCACAAGCAAAGATTAATTTACCGCAACTTGCTGAAATTCTTCTTTGAAATTCACTGTACGATAATCAGCTAATTGCCCTTTTATTTCATTCTGAACAATTTGCCGGTAATCAATATGATGCTCCGAAAGAACGCACATGGTTATGTAAGAGATTAAGACTCTAGGATTGTGCTTAAGTATCCCAAAAATTTGACTCCAAAATTGGAATCGCGTATTACGTTTAATACTTTGTCGCCAAGGAGGGACAGTTACTTTACGTCCAATTAGTTTTATAGTCTTGTCAAAAGACCAAAAAGATTTTGGAAACTGAGGATATAGCAGTAAAGCTCGCATTTATATAGCAATTTAGAAAAACATTGCCGAAGTGGTTTCGTAAGACTGAAATCCGAGAATTGAAGGTTTTATTTACCGATATATTTTTGCTGTTTTAGTATTGTAGTTGTTTATACACTATTTTTTACGATTGTGGCACAAATAGTAGCTGTAAAACGTTTATTAGGTCAAGAAAATCTCCATTTACAATCCCTTTTTTGACTAAATCCATCGACCAATAATTAATATGAGGTTTTTTAATTGCTGCAACTTAACTTCCTATGTAGTTGACAAAATGGTTACTTTAGGGCGATAAGAAGTAAAAAATATTGCACTAAGATGCGAAAAAAATCTAAATAAATTTTTTTGTATATGTTGCTGTTACAGATTAGTGTTACACCATTATTGATGGATTTGTTCCCACAGATGTTTCCTAAAATTCAAAATCCCGTTTAGGAACTACTAGGTTTTCTATCATATATCTGTGTATCTGAGCTTCTGTGTATTCAAACGATTTTTTTAATAATCGGAGTTTGAGCCTTTTATATTGTCCTCAGAATTTAAAATTAAATTTATCTGACATCTTGCATCATTGTCAGAAAACCGGTTTCTTGTAGGTTAGACAACGCAATATTGATGCTTTCACGACAAGAAATCGGGTTTCTTTTGGCTTATTGCGAATGGTGCAAGAAGCTTAGATTTATACGATGCAAACCGCTATAAAATTTTTTACTAGGTAAAAGGTACTACCTCTTTTTTTAAGTATTGCAATTTGCCATCTACAAAAAATATACATTTTTAATCTGTAAGTATAAGATTTGTGTATATATATGAAAAACAAGAAATCATTTATGAGAATTATTAAGTAATAAAACGCATTGCAAAATAATTGTATGTTATAATAATTACTTTTTTATGTAAGTGCAAATAAGATACAACTAAATGAACAAGAAGATAAAAGTGTCATAATACACTCGACATTTAGGGAAAATCGGATAAAACTATGGAATAAAAGTGACATTGGGGCGATTGAAAACTAAAATCCCTAAGATAATGATTTATCGTAGATTTTTAGTTTATTTTACGATAAGTTCTTGCTTAATTACTGAGAACTTTGTAAATTTCTAATAAGATTGTCGGCAAGTCTCTTAGAATGATACGCTAACTTTCTGTCGTAATTGCTCATATAGTTAATTACTTATTAGGGAGTACTAAATGGAAATAGCTCCAATGCTAAGGGGTCAAACCGTTCAAAACCGAGTGCGCGAGGTTGGTATTAATCCGAATTACTGGTATCCCGCAATTTGGGCTTCAGAGCTAAAACCAGGTCAAGTATTGCCGGTAGTAATCTGGAATTCGGCGATCGCCCTTTACCGTTCCCAGGATGGTCAAGTTCATGCTATAGAAGATGCCTGTCCGCATAAGGGTATTGCTTTACACAAAGGTCAAGTAGCTGGGGAAAATCTCACCTGTCCCTATCATGGTTGGGAATTTAACGGTGATGGAGAGTGTACAAACATTCCTTATTTTCCTAAAGAACAAAAATTGCCTTGTGCAAAAGCACGTAATTATGCAGTAAGAGAAAAATATAATATTGTCTGGATTTTTCCGGGAGCGGTTGAAGATTCAGATACAGCAGATTTTCCTGAAGTTCCAGAATACGACGACCCAAACTGGCTGGCGATTCCCATACCTGGAAAATTTAAAGCTCATTTTTCCATTTGTAACGAAAACACAATGGACGTATTCCACGGCTACCTGCATAAAAACTTGCAGGGCTGGTTCGATCCAAAACTTATAAGTTTGAAAGCCTCAGAAGCATCGGTATTTGCTCAATATCGGGTATCTTATCAAGGTTGGATGACCAAGTTTTTCGGATTTAGCGAACAAGGGAACGAAGTTACAACTCGTACTGTCACAATTAAATATAACTATCCTCATTACCATAGTTCTTTGGAAGGAATGTCTTCCCTTTATTTAATGCGTCAACCAGTGGGGGCACAATTAACAAAATCTTTTTCTCTGTTATTTATAAAAATTCGCCTTCCTCAGTGGTTTGTAAAACCATTGCAAAAACCGATAACAAAAATCATTTGGCGGTTTATCTTGAAAAGTTTTCTCGATCAAGACACCGAGATGATTGAAAGCGAACAACAAACCTACCTAGCCAATCCCCAGAGACGTTATGTAGAAATTAATCCAGCAATCATAGCCCTACAACGGGTAATTGTGGGTCAATATGAAAAATTTGTGCAACAATCTAAAAAACTATCTAATGGCAATAATGGTAATTACGCATCTGGGACTAATGAAATCAAATCAAATTTAACTTCAAATAATTGAAGGTGGCATACCATCTGATATAACAGATTGGTTAATGGTACAAAGTAAATTTTCAACTGCAAACATATATTAAAAGCCCATAGGCAAATTTTAGGTGAGAGGAGTTATTTGTGGAAGTTGTTGAAGAGTATATGCAGGGCCTCTATCAAAGTGGTCTCTACCCAGATAAGTTTATTTGTCATCAAAAGCATGGAAATTTAATCGAAGTTGAAGATCCTGCTGATAGCAAGCGATATAAACTTTTGACATTTTGCACTAACGATGTTTTAGGGTTAGTTCAGTCAGAAGAAGTAAGGCAAGCGGCGATTGATTCAATTTTGCAATACGGTACTTCTAATAGTTCCTGTTCCGTTTTAAGCGGCAGAATTGATTTACATCGTCAGTTGGAACAAGAAATTTCTGCCTTTAAACATTTACCGCATACTCATCTATTCCTAAATGCTTGGATGGCAATGCAAGCATTGATAGATGGTTTTTGCCACTTAGCGATTAATCTTCCTAACTTTAGGAACACCAGAGAAACCTTGATTTTGACTGATGTTCTTAATCACGGCTGCATACTTTCCGCTGTTACCAATGCCAGCAATCGTTCCGGGAAGATGTTCAGTCATAGCCCCGCCGTTCGCGTTAAAGCTTACCGCCACTGCGACGTAAATGACTTAGCGCGAAAATTACGACGCTACGCCAAGCCAAATGACCGTATTTTGGTAGTTTCCGACGCAGTATTCTCAATGGATGGCGATATTGCCCCATTACCAGAGATGCTAGACGTTTTAGAAAACTATCCCGGTAGCGTCATCGTCATGGATGAAGCTCATGCAAGCGGTGCGATCGGTCCAAGTGGTGGCGGTATATACGACCATTTTGGTATTACACCACAGCAAGTACTCGACAGAGGAATGGTGCCATTAATTATGACCACCTTCTCTAAATTTGCAGCTTCCGCAGGTGCGGCAATTAGTTCTCATAGTCCAGAAATGATTGACTTGTTGGATGTTTCGCCAACTTCAATCGGTACAATTTCCCTTCCACCTCCGATAACAGCAGCAGCATTAGAAAGTATCCGTCAGGTAAGACAAAAACCCGAACTAGTTGAAACATTGCAAGCAAATGCCAGTTATTTGCGAGCGCGTTTAAACGAAAATGGGTTTGCTGCGATTGGTGAAACCAACGTAATTCCGGTATTGGTACCTCCTGAAATAAATCCCAAACAATTCTGTCGTCATTTGATGGAGCATCACGGTATTTGGGTATCTGCGATTTGGTTTATTGCTAAACCTCGTTTGAGAATTACCGCAAACGCCCTTCATACCAAAGAAGATATGGATAAGTTGGTAAATGCATTAGTAGAAACGCGAGAACTTTTATATAAGCCAGCTACTGTTGCAAGTGCTTAGAAGTCTATTTGAGGCAGGCAGGAATGCCTACCCCACAAGAGTTATAAATCTTTTCGATTTATAAGAATTGTCAGGATTTTAGAAACCCGGTTTTTTGAAAAAACCGGGTTTCTGAATTGATATTGATTTCCAACCGGAGACTGGGAACCAGATAATTTTTAGAAAAAATCGCTCAAATGAAAACTGTAAAAAGATTTAGCAGCCAGAAAACAAAAATTTTTGAATAAATCAAAGTATTTCTTCCCTATTCCCCATTCCCTGTTCCCTATTCCCTCTCCCAAATTTTTTGAATAAATAAAGTATTTTTTCCCTATTCCCCATTCCCCATTCCCTATTCCCTCTCCCAAATCATTAAAATAACCCAATAAAAATATCATAATTAAAGATTACAATGTAACTTTTTTACATTAAACGCAAAACTTGATTAGAAAATATGGTTACTCAAGTCCAAAATTTTCAGGTATTGCCTGTAACTACAGACGCACAAAGGGAAATGTTCCTCGATGTGCCTTTTAAAGTGTATAAAAATTACCCCAACTGGGTTCCACCAATTCGCAGCAGCATTGCCAAACAATTAGCACTTAACGAAAATCCTTTTTTAAAATATGGAGAATTTCAGCAGTTTATTGCTGTGTCTCAAAAGAATAACGAAGCATTAGGAAGAATTGTAGCGATTATTAATAGACGATTAATTGAAGACGAAGGTAAAAACGTCGGGCTTTTTGGTTATTTTGAATGCGTAGAAGACTTTGAAGTTGCTAATAATTTATTAGAAACTGCTTCTGATTGGCTACGCGATAAAGGAATGAATTTTGTTAGGGGACCAATAAATTTATCTACTCATAATAGCTGTTTATTTTTAGTAGATAAATTTGATGAGCAACCGATGATGATGACACCTTATAATCCGCCTTATTATCCTGAATTTATGGAAAAGGCTGGTTATTACAAAGGGAATGATGCTTATGCTTATGATTTCCCTTTAGATATTGCTTTAGATCCTAAATTTGAAAAAGGTTATCGAATTGCTTGTAAATCTGGGATTAATTTTCGTCCACTCCGCACTAAAGGCGAAGGGTTTGAACAAGATTGTCGAAGTCTGTACGAACTATTTAATAAAGCTTTCGCTAATAACTATAGTGCTACTTCTCGTTCCGAAGAAGAATTTATGGATGAAGCAAAGGAATTACAATCATTAGTAGACCCTGATGTGTTTCCCATTGCTGAAGATAATGGTAAAATGATAGGCTGCTGGATGGGTTTACCCGATTATAATATTGCTCTTAAATATGTTAATGGTAAATTAAACTGGTTGGGAATTCTCAAGTTTCTTTGGTACCGCCGTCAAATTGACCAAGGAAGAGTAATTGTTATTGCTAGCTTACCGGAATACCGTCGTAAAATGGTACCTTTAGGATTGATTTATTTGGGTATGCAGGGAGGAATACAAAAAGGTAAACCATATAAAAGAGCAGAACTTTCCTTTGTTTGGGAAGATAATTCACCCTCTCGAAAGTTAGTTGAAGCAGCAGGCGGCAAAATCTACAAGACTTACCGAATTTACGAGAAAGCTTTATGAAAGCCTTAGTTACAGGTGCCAATGGTTTTACGGGTTCGCACTTAGTAAAAGCGCTACAACAGCGCGGCGATTCGGTTGTTGGGCTAGTGCGAGAATCCAGCGATTTAACAAGATTAGAAAATACAGGAATACAGTTAGTTAAAGGGGATATTACCGATCGCAATGCCCTACGTCAAGCGATGCAGGATGTTGACACGGTATTCCATACGGCGGCTTTTGTGGAGTTTGGTTTAGTCGATGCCGCACGAATGGAACGGGTAAATGTTGAAGGAACCCAAGCCGTTTTAGAAATCGCCAAGGAAATGGAAATTTCTAAAATGGTTTATTGCAGCACCATCGGCATTTATGGCGATACCAAAGGCGAAGTAGTTGACGAAACCTTTGAAAGAACTCAAGAAAACTTCTCCTCTGCTTACGACAGTACCAAATACGAAGCTCAGCAACTAGTAGACAACTACGCCGTAATTGGTTTACCCGTAGTCAGCATCATGCCATCGGGTATTTTAGGCCCAGACGATCCTCATTTTGGTCCTATATTTAAACTGTTTTTACAAGGTAAATTAAAACTTTGGGTAGCTGGCGATCGCATTACTGGAATAGTTCATGTAGACGATCTTGTAAATGCGATGATACTCGCAGCTGAAAAAGGCGAGCGAGGAGAACATTACATAATTTCTGCTGGCGAAATACCTTCCCGCGAAATGTTTGAAATCATTAGCGAGCAAACCGGCATATCTACACCTAAAGAAGTTCCGCAACCCTTAGTCCGGATAGC
>JBCCLY010000028.1:0-13948 GCA_039026655.1 Cyanobacteria bacterium P01_C01_bin.38
TAATCCACACCCGGTTGGTGAAAACTGATAACTGTTCACTGTTCACTGTTCACTGTTCACTGATTACTTATCAACCATTGTCCAAACTCCACTCCAAGATTCCTCGGGAGGTTGTCTTAAAAATTTGTTGCAACGTGCTACATGAATATTGACGGCTCTATCTATAGGTCGAATTTTTTTTGCAGCTTCAAAACAAATCAACGCTTGCGAGAAATTTCGGGATGAATAAGCAGCACGTCCTGCGTGATAATAAGATAAGAATTCTTGAGTATTTGCATCCAAACAAGTAGTGCGATCGCCAATCAATTCATATATTTTGACTGCTTGATGTTTTCCTTTAACTCGAATCTTGTCAAGTTCGCGAACAACAACGCGGTCGCTACATAGCTGATAAGTATATTCACTTATAACAATATCGCATCCATATTCCTTGGTAGTTGATTCCAAACGCGAACTTAAATTCACTCCATCTCCAATTACGGTGTAGTCCATTCGCTTGCGAGAACCTATATTTCCCGAAACTACTTCTCCTGAACTAATACCAATACCAATTTTGATTTGTGGCTGTTCTTGAACAATTCGCCGTTCGTTAAATTCCTTGAGCCGATGTCTCATATCTAACGCTGCTTGTACTGCTCTCCAAGCATGATTTTCTGTTAAAGGTAGCGGCGCACCGAACACCGCCATCAAAGCATCCCCAATAAACTTATCTAAAGTGCCTTCGTAGTTAAAAACCGATTCCACCATCGTTTCAAAATATTGATTCAACAGCGATACTACTTCAGCAGCCCCCAGGTTTTCGGTAAGTGTTGTGTAGCCTCTGATGTCAGAAAATAAAATGGTGACTTCTTTACGCTCTCCTACCATTAAGCCGTCTTCCCCTAATGCCATAACCTGCTCGGCAACATGAGGAGTTAAATAGCGGTACATTGTAGTCTTAAGCCGCTTTTCCTGACTGATATCTTCTAATACTGCCAGCCCGCCACGCACGCCACCTTCTGGGTTAGTTAAAGGATTAACTGTAAGATTAATGCTTCTTTCTATCGGTTCGACTTGAGACGAATGTACGAACTGAGATTGAGGAGTTAAAGGTTGGTTCCAAGGAATAAAAACTTCTGGATTAGTCGAACTTGGTAATGCCAGAATATATTCTTCCGATTCTTCCGATTCTCCTGGTAAGTAATACAATCCTACCGTTAAACTTTGCTCCGGAACGTAATGTCTTGCCCCATTCTTTAAACTATCTTCTAATCGAAACTGTAAATTTTCAATTGGTACAATTTCCCATAAAAACCGACCAACTAAATTTTTTTCCCAAAGAATTTTATTGTCTCTGGTACTTGCATCTCCTGTTAAAGGACACCCTAATAACTCTAATGCTGCATCGTTAATCGTAACTATTCGACCTTCCATATCAGTAGAGATTACAGCATCAGATAAACTTTGCAAGATATCTTTTTGATATTGTTTTTCTAACAATACACTTTCAAATAAACGGGCATTTTCTAAAGCAATTCCTGCTTGGATATTAAAAGCCCGCATAAATTCTTCATCTGATGCAGTAAAACTACCTTTTTGCTTGTTAATTAACTGTGTAACGCCAATTAATTCATTAGCTGAGTTAAAAACCGGCAAACATAAGATATTACGAGTAAAATAACCCGTCTTTCTATCTGTTGTCGGATCGAAACGAGGATCTTTATAAGCATCAGGAATATTTAAAGCTTCGCCTGTAGATGCAACATATCCAACAATTCCGCGATTGCCGGGAATGCTAATTTCCATCATGGTTTCACCATCAGCGGCTGCAACTTTTGTCCACAGTTCGCTCAATTCTTTACGGTACAAAAATAGCGTACTGCGATCGGCTTGCATCAAAATTCGAGCTTGTTCCATAACTATTTGTAAAGTTACTTCTAAGTCCAAACTTTGCCCAAGTGTTTGAGTTGCTCGTAGAAGAGCTGTTGCGCCTCTTTGATTGCGTGCTGCGACATAAAAAGACTGACAGCTTTCGAGAATAATACCAATACTTGCTGCAAATTCCCGAAAACAAGTTTCATCTTCGCTATCGAAAGGAGTATCCCCTGCTTTATTTGCCAGTTGTACTACAGCAACAACTTGATTTTTGCTGCTAACAACTGGCATACACAAAATATTGTTAATTTTATAGCCTAACTGCTTTTCTAATTCCGGGCTAAATAAAGGATGAGTGGTGGTTTCGGCGATATTTAAATATTGTCCGGTACTCGCAACATGACCGGGAATTCCAACGGAAACCGGAGTACGAATTTCTAACGCCTTGTTAACATTATTTTGCGGTACTTTCGACCATAGCTGACCTTTATCATGGTCAACTAAAAAAATAGTAGTATGTTCTGCTTGCAGAATTTGACCTATTTTTAGTGTAATTGCCTCAAGAACTTTCTCTAGCATTGTTTCTAGAGCTTCATTATTTATCAGTTCTATGGCTCTAATAAACTGTTGAAACTCCGCAGTGATGAAATCCAACAGGCAAACAAATTCATTAACAGAAAGGTCTTTGACACGCCGTAATAGAGCGTGTGTACGATTAACCTGAGTAAGTTCAGTTAACGTAGCTAGTACGCTACCTGGATTTAAGAGTGTCATGATAATTATAAATTCAAGATAATAGAGGTTCGATTCTGGGTACAATTTTATACTTACACCAGAATGATAATCTAATTTTTGCAATTTATAACTATATATATAGCGGTTTTCACTTGAGTGAAATATATTCTTGTGGGATGGGCATCCCTGCCCGTATTTTTCTAACAATAATGTTTGTATTACATTCAACTGAAAAGCACTATACCTAGTTTAGATAGGATTACGGGTCACAGGACACGGTTATATTGCTGAGCAGTAAATATATAAGTGCAGATGCTTCGTAAAAGTTAATTTAATGAATCCTACTAAATCTTAAAAATCTAAAGGAAATTCATCTTTTATAAATAATATTATTAGTTACTTTTAAAAAGTTTTATAGCACCACGTAATTAGATTAAGACATTAATAAATAAAAAAACTATGATTCTTTAACCTTTGACCTTTTAAGTAAGTCGGCACAAATAAAACGAACCATGTAACATTCGGGTAAATCAACTTCAAACCCTTACCCCTACTTCCTACTCCCTACTCCCTACTCCCTTATCATAGTTACAATTTTCAACGCCAACCTACTTATCTTAACGTAGCGCTATAGTCTAATAGGTAGGGACAGATTTGTACCGCCCCTACTCAATCAAAAATTGATTAAGCTGCTGTTGAGATTTGAGAATCAACAACTGTTTTATAGTAAGTTTGTAGCTGACGAGTAGCAGCGGACCATCCCCAACGTTCTGCTTCTTGACGAGCATTTTGACGGATAATTTCTCGCTCTTCTTTTTTCTCTAAAAGACGCATTGTCGCAGCGATTGCACCTGCATCATCGGATTTTGGCTCAAAAAGATATCCGTTGACTCCATCGGTAACAATATCTGGAATACCTCCGGAGCGTGCTGCAACCACCGGACATCCAGCAGCCATTGCTTCTAATAGCACTAATCCCAAGGTTTCCGTGCGAGAAGGAAACACGAAAGCATCAGCACTGGCAAAAGCTGAAGCTAAATCTGTCCCGGTAAGATATCCCACAAAATAAGTATTAGTTCCCATAAAGTGCTTTTCTAAGGCTTCGCGATGGGGACCATCTCCGACTAAAGCCAATCTAGCTTCGGGAATACCTTCTAAAATCGGCTTAATACGCTCAATTTCCTTCTCCGCAGACAAACGCCCTACATAAAGCAGTAAAGGAGCTTCTGAATTATTCTGCGACAATTTTTGACGCATTTGCTCGCTCACAAGACTTGGATGAAATAATTCTGTATCAACTCCTCGCTGCCACAAATCTACACGTTCGATGCCGCGAGCAGTTAACTCTTCAACCATTGCCGTTGAAGTGCATAAATTTAAAGCAGCTTGATTATGACCTGCTTTTAATAATTCCCAAAGCAATCCCTCTAGCATTCCCAAACCGTAATGTTGCAGATATTGCGGCAAGTGAGTATGATAGGAAGCTACTAACGGAATGTTATGTATTTTACTATGAATAATCCCAGCTAAGCCTAAAACTGCTGGATTGACTACATGAATAATATCTGGGTTAAATTTTTCTAATACTTCACCAATAGCCGGACGAGGTAAAGCTAATGTTAGCTCTGGATACATCGGTAGGGGGAAGCCAGAAATTCCATAAATTTTAGCTCCCTTGTATTCTGTGATGCCACCATCAGGACAAATTACTAATACTTGGTCGCTGTTACGCTGCAAATGTTCGACGGTATGACGAAGGCGCGTTACAATTCCGTCTACTTTAGGTAAAAATGTTTCGGTAAATAAGGCAATTCTCATACAAAACTATTGAATAAAGCAAGGTAGCAGAACAATTGCATTTGCCATAGGACGGTAAAAATATAGATTGTTCAGAGGGGATGTTGCAGAGGCAATCATATTTTTTATATTGCCGAATATCTTCGTGGAAGACTGCCCCGAAAGCGAATTCGCAGAAATTAAGTGATGTTAATCAGTTAATAAGTAGCGATAAAGAAATTTTTAGCAGCTAGCAATTAGTAGAGAAAGCTTCACAACTAATAAGACTAACTACTAAAAAAATCATTGGTTTTATTTTCTATGCCAAGAAACTTTTGGCAAAATCTGCTTGTTATCAACTCTTTGCTGATATTTCACAGCAAAGTTTAGCAAAGAATCTAACAATGAGTCAGAAAGCAGATGAGGCTCTAAACCTAAATCTAGAAGCTTAGTATTTTTGGCATTAAAGTAGTGTTGCTCCGACTCTACTCTGGGGTTTTCCAAATGATTAATATCTACATTCAGTCCCATTGCATTACCAGCTTTTTTCACCATCATGGATAAGTCGTTGATGCTGAAAAGTTCGGTGAACTGATTAAATACACGGAATTCTCCTGGTTGTGCTGGGTTGGCGATCGCCAATTCAACACACCTAACTGTATCTCGGATATCCAGGAAGGCTCTGGTTTGTCCACCTTTACCGTAAACGGTTAAGGGATGCCCAATCGCAGCTTGGATGCAAAAACGGTTTAAAGCAGTACCAAATACACCATCATAGTCAAGACGGTTAATCAGCATTTCGTCCATACCCGTTTCTTCGGTTAAGACACCGTAAACTACCCCTTGGTTCAAATCTGTAGCTCGCAATCCCCAAATTTTACAGGCAAAGTGGATATTGTGACTATCGTGAACCTTACTCAGGTGGTAAAAACTACCTGGTTGCTTGGGATAAGGTAAAGTATCTTTCCGTCCGTTATGCTCGATAGTGATATAGCCTTCTTCGATATCGATGTTAGGCGTACCGTATTCACCCATTGTCCCCAACTTAACTAAATGGCAATCGGGGAAATCTTCACGCATCGCGTAAAGTATGTTCAAGGTGCCAACAACATTGTTAACTTGTGTTAAGACAGCGTGTTCGCGGTCAATCATCGAAAAAGGAGCCGAACGCTGCTCGCCAAAATGCACTACGGATTCTGGCTCAAATTCATGCAGAGCTTTCTGGACAAACTCATAGTTGGTAATATCGCCGATAAACAAATCGATTGATTTACCTGTCAAATCCTTCCAGCGCTGAATACGTTGTTGAATTGGTGCAATGGGCGTTAAAGTCTGTACACCTAATTCATTATCCCAGTGCCGACGCACTAAATTATCTAAAATTCCAACTTCATAACCACGATTTGAAAGGTAAAGTGCGGTTGCCCAACCGCAATAGCCGTCTCCACCAATAACCAGGACTTTCATTTTTACGCTTTTTATACTCGCTGATAGCTAAATCTATCAGGAAAGTGTCCCTTCTCAACCATTATGGCGATACTAACTTTAAGTTTTTCGGCAAATAACCCTGAAAAATATACTCTCATCAAAAAGTAAATTATTTTTAACTTTTTAGAGTCACGCTGCTGTTTCTGATGTAAAACCTTTGTATGAGCGCTTTTTACACTTTTCCTTTATGGCAGTTCTAACCTTAAAAATTATCTGATTGTAAAGAAGTGTTACAAAAATAGCGTCAAAACGCTTTGCCGTCTTGACAAGCAATGGGAGAGCAGATATCGTAAGATACATACCCGGGTAAGAACGCATTCATAGTTATATGCAAGCTAAGCAAAAAGTTACTTTGTATCTATCCCCAGAACTGCACAAAAGTTTAAAAATACGTTCAGCAGTTGAGAGCGAACCAATGTCAGAGCTTGCCGAGCGTGCCCTCGTATTTTATCTAGCAAATTCAGAATTAGTAGATGAAGTCGAAGGTTCTTACGGAAGGACTCACAGGGTTTACTCATGTCCTAACTGCGAAAGTTCACTAGTCTTGCGTGAAGGGGAATTGGTTGCTTTAGGCAATCAGCCAGGAATAATTGGTAAAGATGTTTCTGTCAACGAGATAGAGCAAGAAAGCGAAGTTAATCAAGAAGGCTCAGAAGAGTTGGTTCCTTGTTAATATCGCTCGAATTATGGATAGTTAATTCATAATTCTATCTTTACCCAAGTTTGAAATGATGAACGATGTCTGTAGTGTCTTTAGGTCTCAAGTAGGTTGATATATGAAAGAAGAGCTCAGTATACTAATTCAGGCTCAATATCCCTTAATCTACCTTGTAACCTCCGAGGAAGAGCGGGCAGAGCAATCAATTTATTCCATCGCTCAATCTTCAAAGCCACAGCGTCGGTTGTATGTATGGACTGTAACCCACGGCATCGTGGAGTATGGTCAAGGAAGGAGCGTAACTCAACACAATACCGTTTCTCCAGAAGCGGCGATTGAGTGGATTATCCGCCAAAAGGAACCTGGTATATTTGTTCTTAAAGATTTACATCCGTTTATTGATGCACCTGCAACAACTAGGTCTTTACGAGATGCGATCGCCAGCTTTAAAGGTAGTCAAAAGAATATAATTTTGATGTCACCAGTGCAGCAGGTTCCCATCGAGTTGGAGAAGGAAGTTGTGGTACTTGACTTCCCATTACCAAATATGTCCGACCTGAACAAGGTTCTAGATGGTCATATAGGTCAACAAAATGCGCGGAAGTTAACAACCGAAGCAAGGGAAAAGTTGTTAAGAGCGGCTTTAGGGCTTACCAGAGATGAAGCGGAGAAAGTATATCGCAAAGCTCAGGTAACTAAGAAGCAGCTAACGGAAAGAGAAGTAGATATAGTTTTATCTGAAAAGAAACAGCTAATCCGACGCAATGGAATATTAGAATACATTGAAGAAGATGAAACTCTCGAAGCTGTTGGTGGTTTGGAAGAATTAAAAAACTGGCTAACCCAGCGTTCGGATGCTTTTACAGAGAAAGCGAGAGAATATGGTTTACCGCAACCGAAAGGAATGTTAATTTTAGGGGTTCCGGGTTGTGGAAAGTCTTTAATAGCAAAAACCACTTCAAAACTATGGGGATTACCGATTTTACGCTTGGATATGGGGCGAGTCTACGACGGCTCAATGGTAGGACGAAGTGAAGCCAACCTGCGTAATGCCTTAAAAACAGCGGAATCTATTTCTCCGGCAATATTATTTATTGATGAACTAGATAAATCCTTCGCTGGTAGTTCTGGTTCTGGTGACTCTGATGGAGGAACCTCCAGCCGAATATTTGGATCTTTTCTAACCTGGATGCAAGAGAAAAAATCACCGGTGTTCGTGATGGCAACTGCCAACCGGGTTGAACGCTTACCAGGAGAGTTTTTAAGGAAAGGTCGATTTGACGAAATTTTCTTTGTGGATTTGCCTACATCTCAGGAACGGCAAGATATTTTTACAATCCACTTGAACAAACGCCGTAAAGACATCACCAGATTCGATTTGCAACAGTTATCTAAGATGTCTGATGGCTTTTCTGGGGCAGAAATTGAACAAGCGATAGTAGCGGCAATGTACGAAGCTTTTGCCCAAGATCGTGAGTTCACCCAGTTAGATATTATTGCTGCACTAAAAGCGACTTTACCGCTGTCTCGAACGATGCAAGAACAAGTCACTGCGCTTCGAGACTGGGCGAGACAGCGAGCGCGTCCAGCAGCAGCCTCCGTAGCTGAATATCAGCGAATGGAGTTTTAAAAAGCTTTCTTCTACGAAAGTAGGAGCAAAGACTAGCGAACCCAAAGCTAGTAAATAAAAAAACCGCGTAATTTAAACGCGGCTTAGCCTAAAAAACCGTTGTCTTAATCTCAATCTTCTTTTTGGAGGAAACCCAAATGTCTCACTTTAGCACTCTACGTACAAAAATTACTGATTCTGAAATTCTTAAGTCTTCTTTGAGCGACTTAGGTATAACCGTTAAGTCTGAAGCTGATGTTCGTGGTTATAACGGTCAGCGCGTTCGTGCTGACATCGTTGCAGTTTTGGAAGGCGAATATGATTTAGGTTGGTCTCGCAACAGCGATGGTTCCTTTGATTTAATCGCGGATCTCTGGGGTGTTGCTAAGAAGCACAACCAAACCGAGTTAATCAACTCCATCAATCAGAAGTATGCTGTTAACAAGACTTTGACCGAAGTCAAGCAACGCGGTTTGCAAAATGCTAACGTTAAGTTGGTATTGCAATAGAAATTTTTCTGCGCGTTCCCAAAGCTGCACGGGTTAACTTAATTAAATAGATAGCGGTTAACCCGCTTTTTCGGGATTGGGACTTACCCAGTCCCTTTTGCTTTGCTTATCTATAACTTATCATTATTAAGGCAAAACTTCAGTTGTCTGTAATTCAATATCAGGTTAAAACCCAGCTTATCTAATAAGCCGGGTTTTTTGGTTTTATTTGAAACTTACAGGAAATTGTAATTCGGTGACGTATGACTCGTTATCTTGTTCGTTTCCACCAACTATATAAACCTCGCGGTTTGAATCAATAATTTTGTAGCCATTATTTTCAATCCAGGATAGCAAAGCAGTATAAGCTTGGTTTATCGTATTGTAACTACCTTGATGAACTACACAAGCAGCTTGTTCGTAACCTGGTAATTCGTATACTGTTATTCGTTCGTTGATGGGAACAGCACCATCAAATGTTGCAACAGCTTCTAAATCAATATCGGATTCTTTAAAGTAATCGCTTACTTCAATTCCTTTTTGCTGTAAATTTTCTAATATTAATACCGCTCCCAAAACAGAAACAACAGCTTCCACATCTACATCGGATTCCTTGTATTCGGGGTCATGTAAAATCCCTGCACAGTAATCGTTTACCTTAATTCCATGTTGTTGAAAGTAACCAAATAACTCTTCGTAAAGTTGCGACATCTCACTATAATTAGGCATGATATCTCGTATACCGGCAACTTTGATTGGTTCAATTTTTTTAATTACAACTTCATAATTTGTCATTGTGTTTTCTCGCTCTATTTGTTTAAGTCTTGCTTCCACCCGCAATAATCGCGCTTGTTCTTCCACCAGTAATTGTTCGAGTTGCGCTTGCTTGAGTCGCAACATCCCGCGTATTTCTGCGGGTGGTAAATTGTCGTCCAATAACTTGGCAATTTGTTCTAAAGAAAAGCCCAAATCTTTGAAAGCTAAAATACGATTGATTCGCGGTAATTGTTGTACAGAGTAGTAGCGATATCCCGTAAATTCGTCAATATCAGCTGGTTTGAGCAATCCTAATTGGTCATAAAGTCGAAGTGCTTTCACACTCACCTGACTAAGTTTGGAAAAGTCACCGATTTTAAGCATTTTCTTTCTTCGGCTTAATCAATAAATCATTTAGGCATTTAGGTAGTTTCATAAATAACTACTCCCTTGATGTAATTCACAGTAAACAACCTCCTGTAAGGGGAGAGTCAACTGGTTGGAGTAATTAGTTTTTAGCTCTACTTAAACTTCTAACTGTTCACTGTTCCCCGTTCCCCGTTCCCTATTTTTCTAAAAAACAAATTTTTTGTATAAGCACCAATTTGTATGAGATGCTGATTAAATAAACGCTTTTATATTGTTTGAGTTAAATTTATTTAATGTCTGTTGTTTCTTCTGTCTGCGTAACCGTTCCTGCAACAACCGCGAATTTAGGTCCCGGCTTCGACTGTATTGGTGCAGCTTTAACGCTTTATAACGAATTAAAGTTTATTCGAGAAGTTAATCCAAACGAAAAATTAATTATTACAGTTACCGGAAGCGAAGCAGCAAAAGTAGCAACTGATGAAAGCAATCTTGTATATCAAGCATTTGTAAAATTTTTTCAACATATACAACAAACACCACCTGCAATAAAAATTGAGATTAAATTAGGAGTTCCGTTAGCGCGTGGTTTAGGTAGTTCTGCAACAGCTATTGTTGGTGGATTAATTGGTGCAAATGTATTAGCAGGTGAAGTTTTAACTTTATCTCAGGTGATGGAATTAGCTATAACAATGGAAGGACATCCAGATAATGTAGTTCCGGCACTTAATGGTGGATGTCGTTTGGCAGCAACAAGCGATACGGGATGGGAAATTTGTGATATTCCCTGGTGTAAAGATGTTGTCCCAGTAGTGGCAATTCCAGATTTTGAACTTTCAACAAGCGTTGCACGACAAGTATTACCATCTCAAGTAAGTCGTGGAGATGCGATTTTCAATACGGCACACCTGGGATTGCTGTTGCGGGGATTAGAAACTGGTAATCAAAACTGGTTGCGGGCTGCTTTGCAAGATAAATTACATCAGCCCTACAGAAAAAAACTGATTAATAATTATGATGCAATAAATGCCGCAGCCTTATCATCCGGTGCTTATGGCATGGTTATCAGCGGCGCGGGACCAACATTACTTGCATTAACTAATACCGCTAATTCTCAAGCTGTAGCAACAGCAATAGCTTCTGAATGGCAAAATAAAGGAATCAAAGTACAAGTACAAACGCTCCAAATAGATAATGAAGGAGCAAGAAGCGTCGTTCAAGGATAAAAAGCAATTATGCAAGATGTTCGGGCAGAAATTGAGGTGATTCGTTCTCAAATCGATCAACTGCGCCGAGAAGGTGCTTCTCTTGCTGCGAATATTACGCCTTCTGAAGATAATGATAATTCACCTCAAGCTATAGCAGAAGCTTATCGTCGTCAAGCGAGAAAAAATCCTCAACTGTTTGCCGAGCTTAAAGGTATAGATGAAGCGATCGCAGCTTTAGAATTTGAATTAGCACAAAAAGAAACTCAGCTTAAAAAATCTCGTTCGGGATATATAACCCGTCTTTCCGAGCAAAAGGAACAGTTAGAAAAAGCCAAAACCCAAGCTAAAGCTCATGCAGAGCGAATAAATCAGCTAGCATCAGAACTCGCAACAGAAGTCAATAATCTCAAAACCTGCGCCGACAATCTAACTCCGCTTTATTGGCAGGTATATTACAAACCGTTTATTACAGGCTTTAAAACTATCTCCGTTCCTTACGTTCGTTCTGATGGAGATGTTTGGACGATTGTTAACCGGGTTGTTTGATTACAAAGCAGGGCATAGGGAATGGGGCATAGGGCATAGGGAATAGAGGATAGTTAAAAATGCGTCGCCTTAAGAATATTCTCTATTTATATAAAATAAATATCCCTTTTATCTAGATATTTCAACCTTTTGGTTAACCATTAGAAAAAAATATTATTTATCAGCTTCCATAAGATGGAGTTTATGTTACAAATTTCAACGGTGGCTATAGTCACCGTTCTTTTTTTGGTTAATAGAAGTTAATCATTTGGATAAGAAATACTATGAAATACCATTTTTATAAGTTTTTATAAGTTTTTATAAGTATTTCTTACTAAGATAAGTGGATTTTTTTAATTTAATAGGGGTAAATTCTGTTTACAAAAATATAAGATGCTTAATATAATGTAAACATTAAGAGAAATTTTAAAGCGATTGTCAGTAATGAGTGAATTTCCTTGGCTAACTTCTATAATCTTGTTGCCCCTAACGGCAGCACTAGCTATTCCCGTATTACCCGATAAAGATGGTAAAACCGTTCGTTGGTTCGGTTTGGGAGTAGCGATCGCCGACTTTACATTAATGATTTGTGCCTTTTGGCAGAATTATGATTTTCAGAGCGCATCATTCCAGCTAGTTGAAAAATACGCTTGGGTACCCCAGTTAGGCTTAAATTGGTCCGTGGCAGCTGACGGTTTGTCAATGCCTTTGATTTTATTAACAGGTTTAATTAATACTTTGGCGATTTTTGCGGCTTGGAAAGTCACGAATAAGCCACGTTTATTTTATAGTTTAATGATGGTGATGTACGCCGCTCAGGTTGGTGTTTTCGTCGCTCAAGATTTATTAATGTTCTTCTTGATGTGGGAAATTGAGTTAGTTCCAGTATACCTGCTAATTTCCATCTGGGGAGGGCCAAAACGTCGCTATGCGGCAACTAAATTTATTCTTTATACAGCCGCAGCATCTATATTTATTTTGGTATCAGCCTTTGCAATGGCATTTTCAGGCGATACCGTAACTTTTGACATGGCAGCTTTGGGAATGAAGCAATATCCTAAAGCGTTAGAAATGCTTGCTTATACAGGTTTCTTGATTGCTTTCGGTGTAAAACTACCAATCTTCCCTCTTCATACTTGGTTGCCCGATGCTCACGGCGAAGCTTCCGCACCAGGTTCGATGATTTTGGCTGGCGTATTGTTAAAGATGGGTGGTTATGCATTAATCCGTATCAACATGGAAATGCTGCCCAATGCTCACGTTGTTTTTGCTCCCGTATTAATAATCTTGGGTGTAGTTAACATCATTTACGGTGCTTGCTGTGCCTTCGCACAAAACAACTTGAAGCGTCGTTTGGCTTATTCTTCAATTGCTCACATGGGTTTCGTGTTAATTGGAATCGCTTCCTACACCGAAATTGGTATGAGCGGTGCGATATTACAAATGATTTCCCACGGTTTGATTGCAGCATCATTATTCTTCCTTTCCGGCGTAACTTACGAACGGACTCACACCTTAGCAATGGATAAAATGGGTGGAATGGGAAAAGTAATGCCCAAAACCTTTGCTTTGTATACTGCTGGTGCAATGGCTTCCTTAGCGTTACCAGGAATGAGTGGATTTGTAGGCGAATTAATGGTGTTCCTCGGTATTTCTACCAGCAACGTTTACAGTTATAACTTTAGAGTTGTAGTTGTATTGTTAAGTGCTGTAGGAGTAATTTTGACTCCAATTTATTTACTATCTCTGTTGAAACAAGTATTTTATGGTAAGCAGAATGAAGAATTACATTTGGACTCAGTAGTACCTGATGTAAAACCCCGCGAACTTTTCATTACCGCTTGTTTACTATTTCCAATTATTGGTATCGGTTTATATCCAAAATTGGCAACACAAATTTATGATGTCAAGACACAAGAATTAGCGGTTAATGCGCGTGAAGCATTACCAGTAGTTGCATCTGAGCAACCGTCAAGTTTGTATTCACAAATTTTTATCGCACCAACACTAGCTGATTCAGAAGTCACAGGTGTGGTTAATATTGCAGAGTAGTTAAGTACGAAATTTCAGGCTGGTGCTATTAAATCGTTGTCTAAATATTGAGTGGGGGTGATGTATTATCACCCCCATTCATTTTGGTTATTTGTTAGTAGATAGTGGTTAGTTGTTAGTTGTTGGTTGTAAAGCTGCGAATCAACCTTTTCTATAAACATCTTTTCGATGCTTACACTGTAAAATTTGTATAAGTAGATTTTCGTCATCAATCTCGTAACGAACTCTGTAATCACCAATTCGGATACGATACTCATTGTCGTAACCTTTTAATTTAACAACTCCATCAGGACGAGGCTCTGTAGCAAGATTTTGGATTTTCTCAATAACGCGCTCAACAAAATCATTCGGTAAATTATCAATCTGCTTTTGTACTGATTTTGAAATAAGTACGGTGTAGTCGCTCATGATGTTTGATTTGAGCGCTTAGCAA
>JBCCLY010000029.1:0-13777 GCA_039026655.1 Cyanobacteria bacterium P01_C01_bin.38
TCCCGATTTGCTCCCCGGATTGTGTTTGTATTCAGAAACTTGGTTGCAAAATGAAGTATTTCCTCATTTTCGGGATTTGAAAAATCGGCCAGCTTCTTTAAAAGAATATTTTGCAGACGAGCAAGTACAGGCTTATTTAGAGGCTTTACCCAGGGATAATCAATCCATACCTCAACCTCAGTCAAATACTCAAAATAACCAAAATAAGCAAAATACTCAAAATAAGCAAAATACCCAAAATAAAAGCAATTCTAATGTCGTTTATCGACAATTTAATAACCATAGGCAGACACCACCAGGGTATGCTCAACAAACAACTTCCAATGCTCCAAGCAGAGCAGCTAATTCCGTAACACCAAACGAAACACCTGTATCAGTAGGGCCGCTTCCCACATCAGAACGCTTCAGAAGTAATAACCGCCAAAATGGTTCTGCAAGAGCGATGATGCCGACAGGTGTACCGTCTCAAACTAACGGTAGTCAAAGACGCAAGCAGGCTGAAATTCCTAATTCTGGAGATGCTCTTAATGGTACACCTCGCCCTAGAGTCGCCAGAAAACGCAGTACTCTATCAACTTCACAAAAAAGAACCCGTTTTATTTGGTTAGTTTTTGGTTCTTTATCAGGCTTATTAGTTTTATGGTTGTTAGTAGGTGCAGCTATAGGATTATTACAAAATTTATTTGCCCCCGAACCAATTCTGCAAGGGGAACAGTTGAGCATCCAGATAGATAAAGCACCAATAGAAATACCTAGTGCGTCAAGCGAACCTATTTTAAATGATGGTACTTTAACAACATCAACCGCGAAAGTAATAGTTGAAAATTGGCTATCTACTAAAGCAAGTGCTTTGGGAGAAAATCATAATATCGAAAGCTTAGATGATATTTTAACCGGCACCGCTCTTAATAATTGGCGAATAGTAGCTCAAGAGGTTAAGGCAAAAAACCGCTATAGAGCCTTTGAGCATAACGTCAAGATTGAATCAGTTGATACGATTCCTAATAACAAGAATCAAGCCGCGATTGAAGCAACTGTAAACGAACAAGCTCGTTTTTATGATAACGGTCAATTAAACCAGGCTCGGTCTTATAACGATAATATAAGACTTAGATATATGGTGGTTAAAAGCGGTATCGATAATAAATGGCGGATTAAACAAATGACAGTTATAAGTAAAAATTGAATTTTGATTGCAATAAATAATATGGTGCAGTCTTTCTAAAGCCGTAATATCAATTCAGGTTGCAGTGGAATGATAGCGATCGCCTTTATAGACTTTTAATTAATTGGTTTGTCGAGATAACTGATTGTTGGGTTACGGCATCCGCATAATTATTTCGTTATGATTGAAAATTTTTCGAGCCGTAACCCAACCTACAATTAACCTTTGACCTTTGACCTTTAACCTCTAACCTTTAACCTCTCAAGATACCTCTGTCTTCGGAGTCAATATTAAATACAAACAAGGCACTACAACCAAGGCAATCAAGGTAGCGGCGAGTAAACCGAAGATTATGGCGCTACATAAGGGCATCCAAGTTGGATCGCTCAAGGCTAGAGGAATCAAACCGATGATTGTTGTGATACTAGTGGTTAATACTGGTCGCAAACGGTCTGCTGCTCCTCTAGCTGCGGCTTGTCTAACTTTTATCCCTTCTTGCTGGTAGCCGTTCATGGTATCAACCATTACTATGGCATCGTTGACCACAATCCCTACTAAGGCAATAATGCCGATAAAGGCTGAGAAGGAAAAAGGAATTTTTGCTAAGTAAAATCCACCAAAGGTACCAATCAAAGCGAAGGGAATCGCGAGCAAAATAATAAACGGTTGTCGGAAGGAACCTAGTTGCAGTACTAATACGGCAAATACCAGAAATACAGCTATAGCAAGGGCTTGTCCGGCGGAACCGAAAGTTTCTGCTTGATCTGCTGTTTCGCCACCAAAGCTGTAGCTGTAGCCTCCGGGCCAAGATTTTTTCATTTCTTCTATTTTTGGTTCCAAATCTCCTAAAATTTCACCGACAGTGCGGTTGTCATTCTTTGCTAACACCGTTGCGGTACGTCTTCCATCGCGACGAGCAATGGAAAGAGGTGCTTGTGCCTGTACGGGTTCAACTACAGCACTTGCCGAAATTAATTCTTCATCAGGATTATTAGTAAAAAAGCGTACTGCTAACAATTCATCTCTACGGGTGGGGCCGCCAACTCTACCGTTACGGGAAGGCCAAGCGGTACTCAAACGGATTTCTAAATCTTCTCGATTGCCACCAAGAGCAAAATTACCAACGTCGATCGCTCTGGTATAATACTGTGCTTGAGTTGTCAGTTGTTCTTCATTCAACCCGTAAAAACTCAATTCTTCGCGTTTGGGTATTAAGCGTAAATCTGCCTGCAAGGTTCCCAAGCTATCGCGCACATCGGTAGCGCCCCTGATTTGCTGTAACTCTCTTTGCACCTGCTGAGAAATTTCGCGCAGTCTAGTTAAATCGGTACCAGTAATTTCAATTTGAATCGGATCGCCGCTTTGTCCTGATTGTTGGGCATTTAATACCATTGATGCCCCTGGATAATTATTTACTACAGTTTTTAATTCATTACGTAAATCATCTAGGTATTCATAGGAAATTTTTTCGCGTTCGTCTTCGGGAAGCAAAACACCAGAGAAGCCGAGTAAATAGCTACCTTCAGTTGGTTGCAGTTCGCCGGATGGTACTAAGTTACTGCGTTGTCCGACGTATTTAATTACGCTTTCGAGGTAATCTTTTTCTTGTAATATTTGTCCTAATTCGTCAGCAAATTCCTGAGTAACGTTAAGTGTTGTAGTGGGTGGTAATTCTACGTTAACGCTGAAGTTGCGCTGGTCGGATTGGGGAAAGAATTCTACGGGGATTTGAGTAAAAGCGTATACGGCGCAGGCAAATAAGGCAATAGTTCCCAACACCCAAGCACGAGCCGTAGTTTTATTTCTGACGGTGTGATTGAGACTCCAGCGCACCCAACGTTCGGAAGCTTTTTCGCTAAGTTTGTCGATGCGAGATTTCTTTTCGCCACCTTTGACATTTGCTAATAAATATCGTGATAAAGGAATGTCTACCAAAATCGCGATCGCAAAACTCAATATCAAACAAATAATTGCGGCGATCGGCAGTAATTCGATAAATTTACCTAAAGTACCGCTAATTGCCATCAAAGGTGTCAGCGCCAAAATTGTTGTCAACTGTCCGGCGAAAGCGGGAGCGGCATAAGTTTTCACCGTTTGTAGCGCGGCTTTATTGAAGCTAAGACCCTTGACAAAAATCGCTTCATGCATTCCTTCCATCATCAAGATGAATACATCCACCAAAATCCCCAAAGCTAACACCATGCCAATTAGCACCATATTGTTAAGAGTTTGACCCATTAACCATAAAACTGCTAAAGCCCCCAAAAAAGTCAGCGGAATCGAAAGTCCAGCAATCAAAGCCTCGCGCCAAGAAAGAGCAATAAATAAGATAACAAATACCGCAGCCATTGCCTGCAAAGCATTTACGAATAAATTACCCAACTGTTCCCAAATAATTTCTGATTCGTCGGCAATGATGCGATATTCCATCCCATAAGGCCAAATATCGGGATTTTGCTTCATCTCATCCATTGTTTCGAGAACTTTATTAATCACCTCAATCGAATCTTGCCCTGGTGCTTTTACCACCCCAACGCTGACGACGGGCTGATATTCTTCCCCTTTGGTACTAATGAAAGCACGGGTATTTTCTTGTTCGAGTTCCCGACTTACAGAAGCAACCTCATTTAAACGCACAACCCTTCCCGATAAACGAGCAATGGGCAATTCTTGCAAATCTTCAATTGTACGAAACCTGCCGTAAAATCTTACTTGAGAGCCAATGACATCGCTTTCTATTTCGTTGAGAGGAACATCCCGGTTAGCAGCACGAATTTGATTTGCAACAGTAGTCGGCGAAATCCCCAAAGCAGCCAAACGAAAAGGATTCATTTGCACGCTAATTACTTCTTCCCTAGCACCACCAAGATTTGCTTCACTTACTCCCCCTACCTGTTCCAAACTGTCTTGTATTTCTTCGGCAGCTTGAGAAATTACCGTTGCATCGATGTTACCGTACAGCGCTAAAGTCAGAATTGGGGCATCAGTAAGCGAAACTTGTTCTACAACTGGCTCATCGGCATCACTGGGTAATTCCGGTTCTGCTTGAGAAACCGCTTGCCGCAACTCCCTAATTGCTTCTTCAGTGTTAGCACTACTCGTAAACTCAACATTAATTACCGAAAAACCCGTATAAGAAGCACTTTTAATCTGGCTAATATTTTCAACCGAGGTAATTTCTTTCTCGATTTCGTCAGTAATTTGCTGCTCAATGGTTTGCGGATCGGCACCAGCCCAAGTAGTGGTAATATTAGCAACAGCAATGTCTATGTCTGGTTGGGACTGTTTAGTCATCGAAAAATAGCCCAACACCCCGCCAATTACCATCAGCAAGCTTAAGAGAATAGCAAAAATCGTATTGAGAAAAAAGAAACGCTCCAACCGCGAAGGTTTAACATTATTATTTTCTCTTTGTTGTGGTGGTGAAGATTCTAGTTTAGTCATTTTATATTAGCGAATTGGGCATTGGGCATTGGGCATTGGGCATTGGGCATTGGGCATAGGGAGTAGTAAGTAGCAAGTAGCAAGTAGCAAGTAGCAAGTAGCGAGTAGAAAAAATTTCTAACTCCTAACTCCTAACTCCTAACTCCTAACTCCTAACTCCTAACTCCTAACTCCTAACTCCTAACTCCTAACTACTTGAACAGGTGCGCCATCAACGAGACGATTTTGCCCTTGAGTGACGACGGATTCTCCGGCTTCAACTCCGCTAATAATTTGCTGCTGGGTAATGCCTCGAATTCCTAGCTCTACTTTTCGCTGTTTAACTATTCCTTCTTTATTGACTACGAAAACATACGGGTTTTGGTCGCGGTAAACTATTGTATTGATGGGAACGACAATGGCATTTGGATCTTCTTCAACCGCAATCCATGTCAAAACTCGTTCGCCATGTCGGACATTTTCGGTATTTGCCGGATTTAAACGAATTCTGGCTTCAATTGCCCTTCCACCCGGACTGATGGCGGGATTTACTGCAAAAACTTCACCTTTAGCGCGAGCGTTGGCGATTAATGTTTGGTTAACCGTCTTTCCACTACCTGAATTTCTGATGTTTCTTTCTGAGGCAACATATGCTGTTTGATCGGGTTCGACTTTCTCGCCGTTAGAACCTGCTAAATCTACAATTACTTCATACTGACTTGGATCGATTATTACCATCGGTATTCTTTCTAAAATTCCTTGGTAATCGCCGCCAAGTTGGGAGCTTACTGCTTGAGGTGTGAAATATTCTCCTTCGGAGTAGTTTAGGTAAGCTACAACACCGTCAAAGGGAGCGTAAATGCTGGCTCCTTCTAAAGCAACTTTTGCTTGAGTTAATCGTGCTTCGGCAGTGGTAATACTGCTTGAAGTAGCGTCGAGTTGTTCTTGAGCGGCTCTGACTCCGGCTTGCGCCGATTCTACTTGAGATTGTGCAGACTGTACTTGAGATTGAGCAGACTGTACTTGAGATTGAGCCGCTCTTACATCAGCTTCGGCATCCCTCAGAGCGTTTTGTCTGTTGTCGAATTCCTGACGAGCAATGGCTCCAGAGTTAATTAATAAGCGATAGCGTTCGAGATTGGTTGCTGCTAAATCGCGAGCCGTTTGGGCTTTTTGAACTTGGGTTTGCGCTTGCGATACTTGCGAGCGCGCTTGCGATACTTGCGAGCGTGCTTGGGATACTTGAGAACGCGCTTGAGCAACTTGTGCCGCCGATGCAGCCCGTTGTTTGCGTGCTTCTGCTATAGCTGCTTCGGCTTGTCGAACATCTGCTACAAGTTTGCGATCGTCAACAGAAGCCAGTAATTCTCCTTTTTTGACTCTATCTCCTTCTCGCAATCTTCTGCCGTTGCGACGAGCCAAATAAGTTACATCTCCTTCTACTTCAAAGGTTAAATGTTTATATCTTGCCGCTCTGACTCTACCTTCACTCGAAACCCAAGAGCGAATTGCTTGTCTTTGGGCTTTTATCGTTCGTACTGAAAGAGGCGCAGTCTGAGTTGTAGTAGTTTCTTCAGGAGCGCTTTCCCAAGGGCGTGTTACTGCTACACCACCACCTAAAGCAGCTAATAAAGCCATCACCCACCAATACTTTTTAAAAGTTGCTTTTATTCTGTTATCTTTTTTAGATTTAAAAGGTTTGTCAGCCTTGTGTTCTTCTTTATATTCTTGAGGTGGTAAGCGCACTCCCGTTTGTTCCGGAAACTCATTGGAATACGAATTCTCTGTGTTTTCTAATCGTGAAATTGATGATGAATAATCTTCCAGTTTCATTGGATATTTTAATTTAGGATTTACGCGATTAATACTTATGAATAAAGAGATATACGGCAATAAATGCTACTATTATTGTTCTATTTTAAAGGTTAGGTAAGTGCTTTCTCCTCTTCTCAAAGAGGTAGCTTGAACTATTACGAAAGTTGGATTTAGTTGATTTATAATGCCTGCAATGGCTTTTAGTTGATTCTTTTGAGGAGCTTTAATTTAGACAAATTAGGTAAATTAATTTTCGTCAGATGCCTTATTCTTTACTAATTTGTTTTTAAGAATATTTGTATAAATAACTACCATTTTATTTGAATGGCATTATTCCGATATTAATTATGGCTACTCATTCCTGTTTCCAAAACTCCAACCAAATCATCAAAAACTTTATCGATTAACTGCATATCGACTTCCAAAGGTTCCGATTTTGCTAACTCTTGCGGATCGATATTCATTTGCCCCAGAATAAATTTTCCTAACTCATTACCCAACAAAGTACTAACAACGAAAGCTGCTAAGTCAGGAGAAATATTGCTGTTGATATCTCCTTGAGCTATCCCTTGATTAACTAACTCTTTTACATATTCCAAAGAAATATCTTGAGTACGTTTAACAGCTTCATCCCGAAAAGGTAAATCGCTATAGGCAGCCCCGTTAACAATTCTGCTTAAAGTAGGATGAGTTAAATCAAACTGAGCGCTAGCTCCTAATAGCCAGCGCAAATAACGAAAAAAGCCTTTTTGCGGCTCTGGTGGATCTGTACTGCGTAAAAAAGTAATCCTTTCCTGACTCGCTAACTCAACAAGATGCAAATAAAGGTCTTTTTTGTCCTGAAAATACTGATAAAAACTACCTTTAGCAATCTTCGCTTCTGCCACAATCCGTGAAATCGAAGCATTAGTGTAGTCATAAGTTGCAAATTCGGCGATCGCAACTTCAGTAAGCTTGTTTCTTTTCTTTTCTGGCAAGTTAAAAAAGGTTTGATTTGGCATAACGGCAGCAACTTGGCTGTTTTATTTTTTGTGACTATTTAGTCATATGACCTATTAGTCACTATATTGCCAAACGTCTGATGCTGTCAACTATTCTTAAGACAGAGAAGATAGGGAGAAGGGGAAGAGGGGGTAGAGGGGGTAGAAATTTAAACTCCTAACTCCTAACTCCTAACTCCTAACTCCTAACTCCTAACTCCTAACTCCTAACTCATAACTCCCAACTCCTAACTCCCAACTCCTAACTATTCTCCAATGCCCAATCCCCTATGCCCAATTCCCATTTATCAATTCAAAGTCCGCTCGTAAATTACAGTACCTTGAGCGTCGTAAACAGTTAGGGGAACGTCGGCATTATCGCTGATTGCTTCTAAGGCTTGTTGTAAGGTTTGTAAGTGGTTGTTTACACCATCGATAATACTCGTATCGCTTTGAGTGCTGGCTTGTATTAAACTTTCTTGTAGGTTTTGCTCGTAGGCTGGACTTATCCGCACGGTGATTCCTTGACTACCCATAAGATAAGTACAAACGCGAATTTCACCGGAACAGGTTCGCTCTAAATCGGAACGGGTTTTCTGTATTCGGACGGCAACTTGGAGTTTTTCTCGTGCTTTTTGCAGGGATACAGTTGCTGGTGCAATTAATTTGTCGGCTTCGACACTATAAGCACTGCTCGCAGCAATTTGTTTAGCCGAACTTACTGCTGTTTGCCAATTTGTAACCGCTGCTGTCCATTGGTTTTGTCGTTCGTAACGTTTGGCAAGGGAGACTGCGTTAACTGCTTGTCTATAAGTTTTGGCTGCCATCAATTCTCTTGTGTTGCGATTCTTAGCTGCTAATAATGGGGGTTTATATTCGGATATTAGTTTTTGTGCGTCGGAATATGCCGGACTTTTGGCGGGAATCGAGTCTAATGCATTGACAGCTACTTGCCAAGTAGATTCAACTTTTTGCCAGTCTTGTAAACTTTTGGCGCTTGCTTGGCGTTTTTGAGCTACCAGAGCTACGGCTTTGGCTGAAGTGATTTTTCTGGCATATCTATCTTCTCTTTGTAACTGAGTGTTGACTGCTTTTAAGTTAACGCGGTAGCTGGCAATTTTTTCTTGGGCTAATTGGTAAAGTTCGCCTTCGCGATTGATTGCTTCTAATGGTGAAATTGCTTGTCGCCACAATCGTTGTCTATCTTGTAATTGTTTTAAGTTTGAGGCAGGGGTTTTACTTTTTTGCTGGGCTATCTGGGCTGATTGAAAGGCTGTAAAGACTTGCTGAATTTCTTCTGATTTGGTTGATAGCGAAAGCGAAAGTTGTTGCGATTGTTGGGAATAAGGAGATAAACCGGGAATCTGACGTAAATTTATTCTTGCCAAATCAATTTTTCTTTGCAATCTAGCTAAATCTTCTTCGGAGTTGATTTTATTAACTAATTCTCCATAAGAGTTATTTAAATATTGTGCGGTTTTTAATTGATTGCATTTAGTTATCAAACAAGGGCGAGTAGCAACGTATGCTCCACCTAAAGTTGCCGTTACCATTACCCCAAAAATTGCAAGCGCCATTAGTTTGGGATTAAAAGCTGGCTTTGATTCTGAATCATCAAGATTATCGGGTTTCGCGGGTATTTCAGCCAGATTAGATGAATGATTAGATGAATCCGCAAGGCTTTCTGAAATCGGCGTATAAGTCAAAGCTGAAGAATCGGGAACAGAAAAATTTTCTTCTATTTGGCTTATATTTTCATTATCGTACTGCTTTTCGAGAGTTAAGGAACGTTTAGCGTAAGGAAGCTTGACTCCAACTACTCGTAAGAAAATATCTATTTTTTCTTGGGGGTACTCGCGGGAATTTTTAGAAAGCGCTTCTTTAAGAACTGTAAAAAGATTTTCGGTATCGACTGCCACACCTTGGGGATGCTGGGTTAAAATCATTAGCTGGTGATTTTTTACGGCACATCTAACCTCAAAGAATTCTCCAGATGGAACGTCTGCACGCAAGTGTTCCTGCAAAATATTCGCTAATAATTGTAAATTATCCGCACGAGTCGCTACTGTCATAAAGCCTTCGTTCCGTATATTTTCAGAGATTTAAGTATGTTCAAGTAGATCGAGCTAATTTTTGGTTAACTAGTCGCAATATAAAATCCGAACGTACATTTTTTTAACACAGCAAATGTGTTTTTACAAAAAGCTTAAAAAGTCTAATTATGCAAATAAACTCTTATTTATAAGTAACTGTTAGCATAAACAGTACAATTTTGATTGCCGGGTAAATACGTAAATATCTACTTTTTTATCAAAATTACTTACTTGATATTTTTTTTCAATGGATATGATAATTTTTGCTTAAAACTGGGAATTATAGGAAATTAAACGTATCTTTACTATTAAAATAAATTGTTTCAAAAATTAATTAATAGTCAGCAGAGGTAATTGAATCAATTCTCGATAACTTATCCATATGCTTGGGAACTCTTAACCGAAATACTTTGTACATCAGATGTATCGCTATTCAACATCAAAGAATTGAGGGTGAGAAAAAATGTAAGCATTTTTACTGATGGTATGAATCACCTCATATAAAGTAATAAAAGATAATAATAGCTTTTTTATTTACCACAACTACGCTATTGGATAAAATTAATAACAGAAAATAACTGGTTTTTAACAGCTTGTTTTTAACGGCAATAAAAATCGAAAACTGATTATTCGGGTGCAGTGTTTATTTTTTAGACAGCACCGCAGCAACCCTCTATAAGTCGCATTAAAAGGTGTGTGTCAATGGAATTATTAGAGTATCAAGTAAAAGAATGGTTTGGGAAAATAGGTATCCCTGTATTACCTTCCCAAACAATTGACCATCCTACGGACTTAAAACGTTTGAAGATTAACTATCCAATCGTTTTGAAATCTCAAATTTACGGAGGGGGACGCGCAAAAGCTGGTGGAGTCAGGTTTGTAGAAACCACAATTGATGCGATCGCCACCGCGCAAAATATTTTTAATCAGGCGATTTATGGTGAATTACCGGAAGTTTTGCTAGCAGAAGCCAAATACAACATCGAACAAGAACTATATTTGGCTATTGTTTTAGATACTGCTGTATGTCGCCCTATACTGCTCGGTTGCAATGAGGCGGATATAGATTGGGAAGAAGCTGGAGAAAAAATGCAGCACGTTGTGGTAGAAGAACGATTTTCTCCTTTTTACGCTCGCAGACTAGCTTTAAAAATGGGTTTGCAAGGTGCCTTAATGCAGTCGGTAAGCGAAGTTATCGAAAAGATGTACCGATTGTTTATAGAAAAAGATTTGGATTTAGTAGAAATTAATCCATTAGGGGTAAACGCTTCGGGACAGGTAATGGCTTTGAATGGAAACGTGAGTATCAATGAAAGAGCTATCCGTCGCCATCAAGACATTGCTGTAATCGCTCGTAAAATAGTTAGCCGTAACACCTCACAAGACATAGATGACTATCTTAGTAATTGGAATGGGGTAAATATGAATGGTAGGATAGGCGTTTTGGGAAACGGCGCTGGTTCTGTGATGGCAACTTTAGATTTAGTAGTAAGTAATGGTGGTAAACCGGGAGCAAGCCTAAATTTACGACACGCATTTTTAACAGATACTGTACCAACTACTTTTAATACTCGCTTTGAAAAAGCTTTACAAATTTTAGCTGCCGATAAAAGAATTCAAGTGATACTGATAAACTTTTTAGGTAGTATTCCCCAAGCAACAGAAGTTGCAGAAGTCATTGGAAACTTTATTGAGCAGCAAGCAAGTTATAGTTCGGAAGGGTTTTCAAATAGTACGAAGATACGCCGAGGAGGATTTTTTGCTCCTAAATTGGTTTTTCGATTAGCTGGTTCCGATCTTGATACAGCTAAAAAATACCTATCAAATTTTGAAAATGTTGGTGAGAATTCTATATTACTAGTCGAAAGTTTAGATGAGGCAGTTGCTCAATCAGTTAAGCTGACAAAGGCTAAGGCTAGAAGGTAATAACAATATCATAAAAGCAAGAGGTTTTTATATATTGAAGAATAAACGTCAAAAAGTTTATTGTTCGTAACATTATCAACCTTCTTTAATAGTTACCAAAATCCATTTAGCAAGGTATGATTTTTGTAAGCATAAATAATTCTTAGCTTATTAATATGAGCTAAGAATGGATGCTATCGACTTTATCTTTTATCGCAAACTAATCGATCGATAAAGTTAATTTTATAGATCGATTATTAGCTCAAATTACTGTTGTAACGATTGAAAATTCTATGGAATCATGAAATATAGCGGTATATCTATTCCCCAACGACAAACCGCATTCTTAAGTTTTTACAGCGGATTTCATCTTAATGAGGTACAGAACATATCGTAACAAGGGAGTAGGGAGTAGGGAGTAGGGAGTAAAAGAATGTACCTCATTTAACTGCAAAGTGCTGTATATAGAAGTCCGATATTGACATCGCTCTGCTATTAAAACTTAGAATACCTAATGGTAAAAAGAAAAGTTTTATCGCTTGATAATCTTATCTTAACCTAAAATATTATTTTCTTGAAGGTTTTGTTACGGCATATTACAAATTATCTAAAACCGTGTTTTCGTGTTAATTAATGACTTCAAGGCTAAGTTCTCCTGAAAATTTTATGCTTTTTTATGAATTTAACGCCAGATAGTAAAGTAATCGTTCAAGGCTTCAGCGAGTTTATTTCAGCAACTCACATTTCTCAAATGAAAGCATACGGTACAAATTTAGTTGCAGGAGTTGAACCTGGATGTGGGGGAAGTAAGCAGTATGGTTTGCCAGTATTTGATTTAGTTGAAGAAGTAGTAAAAAAATACGGAGTTATCCATACCACAATTATCTGCGTGCATCCTTATCAAGTATTAGATGCAGCTTTGGAAGCAATGACTTGCGGTATCGGTCAAATTATTATCATCTCTCCTGGCGTACCTCCATTGGACATGGTAAGTTTATTTCGCCGTGCGGAAGCCGAAGAAACCATAATTGTAGGGCCAAATAGTCCAGGAATTATTGTACCGGGAAAAATTTTGTTAGGTACCCATCCAAGCGAATTTTATAAACCCGGACAAGTTGGAATAGTTAGTCGCAGCACTACTTTAACCTATGAAATTGCTTGGGAATTAACTCAATTTGGTTTGGGACAATCAATTGGCGTAAGTATTGGCAGTGATGGGGTTGTAGGTTCTTCATTTATCCAATGGCTGCAAATTTTGGATGAAGACGAAAATACTCAAGCCATAGTTTTAGTAGGGCAACCAGGTGGAGGGCGTGAAGAAGCCGCAGCAAGTTATATATCTGAAATGATTGACAAGCCTGTGATTGCTTACATCGCTGGAGTTCACGCGCCGCCAGCGAAACATTGGCGACAGACAGGTACATTAGCAGCAGTTATCGGACGAGATCCAGAATTTGGAACTGCAAAAAGTAAACTACAAGCCTTCAAGGAAGCAAAAATACCCGTAGCGCAACGCCCTTCTCAAGTTGCAGAATTGGTTAAGAAAGTGCTGAATTAAGAAGGGAGTAGGGAGTAGGGAGTGGGGAGTAGGGAGTAGGGAGTGGGGAGTAGGGAGTAGGGAGTAGGGAGCAGGGAATGGGGAATAGGGAATGGGGAAACATCTTAGATAGTTGGCGATTGAAACCATATGCCATGTACTACAAAGCGGAGCTAAATTTGCTTCTGTTCCCCGTTCCCCATTCCCAGTTCCCTATTTTTAAACCTTAATTTTACTACCTGCAAATAATGCTTTCGTAGCAGATTCACCAGCCGATTTAACTTGCTTGACGAGATACCAATTTAATAATGCGGCAATAGCTAATTGGCATAGAAATACAGTAAAAACTGTGCTAACGGCAGAATGTTTTACACTGTTCCAAAAACCAGTTGTAAATAACCACAAAGTGCTGCCTATAAAGTCACTCTTTGAGGGATAAACATTTAGAATATTTAAAATAAACGGTGGTAAAATTATTGCTGCACTTGTTGTTCCCATTGCCCATAAATGGCGTTTTGAGTTTTTCAGCATCAACATAATTTGAGCAATTGTAGCGTAAATCATTGTCGAACTAATAAACAACAATACGCCCAAACATCCTAAAATATAGTGGTTATCTGGAAAAATATTTGCTTTTACATTCAAGATAATCACAATAAAGGCGCTGGCAGCAATTAAAAGATCGATCGCAATTGCTAAAATAGCTGGACTTTTTTCTCCGGCGATTAAATCTGAAAGCAAGGATTTTTTAAACGAATTCTTACGATTGGAAACTTTCTGATATCTAAATCTAGCCCAATCTTGTACCGCTTGTCTTGGCGGTAAAATAATTGCGAACAATCCCACAAACAATAATAAA
>JBCCLY010000030.1:0-13676 GCA_039026655.1 Cyanobacteria bacterium P01_C01_bin.38
AGCGAATCCACGCTTGGTCAATCTTTAACCATTGTAAACGAATATCTGCCAGATCACTGATAATGGTATCAACAAGACTCAATGCATTTGCCGAACACGACGCCCCTTGTAATTTCAGCCCTACAAATTGAAAAATAAAATAAAGCATGATATGTTGAGAATGTAAAACAATCCGACGAGGCTTTATGAAATTTGGTGAACTTTGTCGAGAACACAAACCACTAGTATTGTCTTTCATTAAAATTGACAGGTTTTCTTACACATCAGTTCGGGGTTGCAAACCCCGAGCTAATAGCTAAAGTCCTATGAATAGGACTAAAATAGAACTTTTTAAAATTAATCAAAAGTAATAATAGTATTCCACCACGTTAATTCTGCGGGGTATACCGTAAAAACAAAAAGTTCTTTTCTTCCCTTGCTGCCCTGCTTCCCCTGCTCCCCCTGCTTGCCCCAATTTGCCTCCCCTACAAATAACTAATGCCAATTGGTAGCAACACTAAAAAAGCGATAATATTTTTCTGCTACCAATTTATATATAAATATGACTTCCGTTTCCCCAAGTTTAGTATCTCCCGATATCCCGACACATTCACAAGTATCAACAGAGCCGATAAAGTTGGGAATAATGGCTTCTGGTAGCGGTAGTAATTTTGCAGCAGTTGCCCAAGCTATTGAAAACGGACAATTAAATGCTCAAATTAATGTTCTAATTTACAATAATCCCGATGCATATGCCGCAGCACGTGCAGATAAATGGAATATCAAAGCCGTACTCATCAATCATCGCGACTACAAGCACCGAGAAGAATTAGATAAGCAAATTGTCCAAACACTGCATCAACATGGTGTGGAATGGGTAATTATGGCTGGCTGGATGCGTTTAGTAACTCAAGTACTGATCGATGCATTTCCCCAAAAAATTATTAATATTCATCCCAGCTTGTTACCTAGCTTCAAAGGAGTGCGAGCAATAGAGCAAGCAATAGAAGCTCAAGTCAAAATAACTGGCTGTACCGTACATTTAGTTTCCTTAGAAATGGATAGCGGTAAAATTCTCATGCAAGCAGCAGTACCAGTGTTGCCTAAAGATACCCCCGAAACACTCCACGCCAGAATTCAAACTCAAGAGCATCGCATTCTACCCGCAGCGATCGCCTTGGCAGTTAGGAGTTAGGAGTTAGGAGTTAGGAGTTAGGAGTTAGGGGTTAGGAGTTAGGGGTTAGGAGTTAGGGGTTAGGAGTTAGGAGTTAGGAGTAACTAAGGTCAAAGGTTAAATTTCTCTTTGTTCCCTGTTCCCCATTCCCCATTCCCTACTCCCCATTCCCTACTCCCTACTCCCCATTCCCCATTCCCTACTCCCTACTCCCTACTCCCTACTCCCTTTCTCAATTACTTTGCTCAAAAATTCTTTCCAATCTTTCTACTAATTGCTCGGCTAAATCTAATAAATCAACTGTATCGCTATCATCGCTAAAACTACGATTAATTTTTGCAAGACTCGCACTTTCAACTAACACGGTTTTAATCGCAAATACTCGATTTTGCAATTCAGAAAGTCTGAGACAATCTTCTAATTGAGCGGCAATTTCACAGAGCGATTTGCCTTGCAACTGCTTTCTGGCGCTGACAGCAACCCAATCGTCACTTTCTAAAAAAGTTGTTACCGATTCTACAAAGTTAGTTTGCTCTTTTTCATCTTCATCCCATTTTTCTAGCCAATCTCCATCTACATCTTCAGCATATAAATAAGCTGCTTCTAATCCGTATCTAACTATGTCATTTTGTAATTGTTGTGCTGCTTCTATAGATTCTAAAAATTTATCTAATCTCTTCTGAGTGTCTATTGACATTTCTTTTACCATTATGACTCGAATTATTAAGAGATATTGCCGATGCTTGAACTAGCTAAAATCAAAAATTAATAACTAAAAACTAAAAACTGAAAGTTAAATAAATACCTGTTTCTAGATTGTTGCTGTTGTAAAGCGTCACATTAACTATTCGGTCTACAAAATCGGTTATACCGGGATTGTAGCTTAATAATAGTCCTTTATCTATCTTCCAAAAACGTAGTGTGGATTCCCAATTGTTAAATTTATCTTGAAAAAATTCTTCACTTAAGCTAGTAAGTTGAACGCAAAGAGGTGTATCGTATTTACTACTTACAATAATATCGGTAGCCATTGAAAAGTCGGCGATATATCTTTTTACAACAGTACCTCCACGACGTTGAATATTATCGACAACGGATGCAATTAAATCGGCATCATCTGCGGAAAATTCGCCAGACATTAATTTTTGTCTCCAAATGTAAAATTTAGAGTCATTTTCGCTCAACCATTTAGGAAACAAATAGCTGTACCAAAATTTCAAACTTGGTTTAAGGGCATCAAAAGCCATTTGCTGTTCTTCATGGGTTGGTAAAGATTTAACTTTAAGCCAAACTTCAGCATCTCTAATTACTTGTTCTAAAAATAAGATTACAAATTTTTTTGCGGTTAATGAACCAGGTTTTAAGTCTTTTACCCAACGGTTTATCTCATCTAATCTTTTTGCTAAATTTGGGTCTACTATAGATGCTTCCCTTCTAAGATATTTTAGCCTATTTTTAATATCTTTCGCTTGCAAAAAATGATATACCTCGCATCTTAAAGTAAGATTTAGATCGCCAACCGATTTTCTATTACACAGTATATATATAAATTAAAAAGGGTGCGCTAAGCAACAGCATAGCGCACCTAAATGTGTAATTACTAAGACTGCTCCTCGGTTTTTTCGGTACTATCTGGTTTGAGTAGGGGAAAGGCGATAACGTCGCGAATACTTGCCGCATCAGTCAATAGCATGACTAATCTATCGATCCCAATACCCAATCCACCTGTAGGAGGCATCCCATATTCTAAGGCGGTAAGAAAGTCTTCATCTACTCCCTGAGCTTCTAAATCGCCAGCGGCTTTCCTAGCTGCTTGCTCTTCTAAGCGTTGACGCTGATCGATAGGATCTGTAAGCTCGGAGAAACTATTAGCAGTTTCTCTTCCTACCATATATAATTCAAATCGCTCTACTAAACCGGGTTTAGAACGATGGGGTTTTGCTAAAGGCGAAATTTCGACGGGGAAATCGGTTACGAATGTGGGTTGAATAAGATTTTCTTCCACTTTTTGTTCAAAGGCTTCATTAAGAAGTTTACCCAGGTTAGGGCAATCATCGATACCTTCAATTTCAGCATTTTTACAGGCAGCTTTAGCTTGTTCTAAACTTTGGAAAGAACTAAAATCCACTCCTGAATATTCTTTCACCAGATCGTGCATTGTGACTCTTCGCCAAGGAGGAGTCAAATCAATTTCAGTTCCTTGGTAATTAATTTTAAGCGTGCCGATAACTTCTTGAGAGACGGTAGTAATAATACCTTCCGTCAAATCCATCATATCGTTGTAATCGGCATAAGCTTGATAAAGTTCAATGGTAGTAAATTCCGGATTATGACGGGTTGAAATGCCCTCATTGCGGAAAATTCTTCCTAATTCAAAAACTTTTTCAAACCCACCAACAATTAATCGCTTTAAATGAAGCTCGGTAGCAATGCGTAAATACAGCTGCATTTCCAGCGTATTATGGTAAGTGATAAACGGGCGTGCATCCGCACCACCAGCTTCACCCTGCATCACCGGAGTTTCAATTTCAATAAATCCCCGCTCATCTAGATAGCGGCGAATCCCAGCAGTAATCAAAGCCCGATGGCGAAAAGTTTGTCGCACTTGTGGGTTAACAATTAAATCCACATAACGCTGACGATAACGTTTAGTAATATCAGTTAACCCATGCCATTTGTCAGGTAAAGGCAATAGGGATTTAGTTAGGACACTATATTCTTTAACGTAAACCGATAATTCGCCCTTTTCAGTCCGTTTTATAGTTCCCTTCGCTCCCAGAATATCGCCCATATCCGTAAGCTGTTTGAGATTTTTAAAAGCATCGGCATCGATATCCGCCATACTTTCAGAAATGCGTTTTTTCTCCAAATAAAGCTGAATAGTGCCAGTTTCATCCTGCAAAGTAAAAAACGCCAGCTTACCCATGACACGGCGTGTCATAACTCTACCGGCGATCGCCACTTCAAAATCAACTTCTTCACCGTTAGCTAAGTCGGCAAATTTCTCTTGTAATTCACCCGCGTGATGAGTTACTTCCCAGCTATAAGCATAAGGATTCATCCCCTGCTGTCGTAGCTGAAGTACTTTTTCTAGCCTTGTGGCACGGATATCTTCTTCCGACATGGTTTACGAACTTTCTGGGGGGCAAGGTTTATTATAATTCCATGCCCGCATTGTACATTGAGAATAGTCGGGATAAGTTTTTTCAATTGAACTACAAATTATGAATTGGCAAGATTATATTCATTCAGATCCCCAAGTAAGTTTCGGGAAACCGACGGTGAAGGGAACTAGGATATCAGTTGAGTTTTTGCTGGGATTATTCGCTGTAGGATGGACAGAAGAACAAATATTAGAAAATTATCCTACGCTTACCTCACAAGCATTGCGAGCCGTATTTGCTTTTACCGCTGACTGTATACGTGAAGAATCTTTATACACTCTACCCTTATTGTCTGAGGCTAGCTAATGCGGTTTTTAGCTAATGAAAATATCCCCAAAGCAAGTGTATTGTACTTACGTTCGGCGAATTATGATGTAGCATATGGCAGCGAAGATGCTGTTGGGGCAATTGATTCTGAAGTACTTGCACGTGCAGTTGATGAAAAACGAATTATTTTGACATTTGACCGAGATTATGGTGAATTAATTTACCGTGTGAGAATGCCTTCACCCATTGGTATTGTTTATTTTCGTTATTCTCCTGTTACACCGGAGGAACCAGCACAAGCTTTAATTCGTTTGTTAAATGCACAAAAAATATCTTTAGAAGGATTTTTTACTGTTTACGAGCGCACCCAAATACGTCAACGTTCGTTACCTTAAGCCTAAACTAAATTTATACTTTATGCTTCTATAGAATAAAAACAAAAAAGGAGTTTTTAAATTAGGAAAAGCCTTACCTTCGCTTGTGAGGATACTGTAACTAACAATATTCATAATTTATCTTTAAGACAAAATTGTATTTTTTCTATCTTTAAACTCCGAAAAAAAATCGCGATAATTTGATAACTTATGCTTAATAAATATGCTGGCTAAGTTACAAATATAAATTATTTCTATGGAAAACAAAAAGCAATTAATTAGATGCGTTGAGTTTGTGTCGGAGGAACTTGATGCCGATATATTTTTATATAGCGCTGAAATCACCGATTTAAATGCTGATAAGTTAATTAATGAAATTAAACAAACGTCTCCCAAAAGAGATAATGTAGTTTTAATTATGACTACCTATGGTGGGGACCCCGATGCGGCTTTTAGAATAGCTCGTTACATCAAAAGAAAATATAAAAAGTTTAGTTTATTTGTATTTGGTTATTGCAAAAGTGCTGGTACTTTATTGGCATTGGGAGCCGATGAAATTGTTATTTCCGATTTTGGTGAATTAGGACCTTTAGATATCCAAGTTATCAAGGATGACGACTTTAGAAGCGAGTCTGTATTAGATATTCAGCAGGCTATGTCGGTAATTGGCTCTCAAGCTTTTGAAATGTTTGAAAGTTATTTATTAAATTTAATTTCTGGGACTCAAGCGTTAATTACTACAAAAACAGCAGCAGAAATTGCTAGTTCTATGGCTGTTAATTTATTGTCTCCGATTCCCAGTCAAATTGATCCTTTAAGATTGGGTGAAATGAATAGATTAATGAATATTGCTTTGGCTTACGGTCAAAGATTGCAGCCGGAAGGTATTGAAGTTATCAAAAATTTGATTTATAACTATCCTTCTCATAGTTTTGTAATTGATTATGACGAAGCCAAAAAATTATTTAATTGCGTCAGGGAGCCTAATGATTTAGAGTCAGATTTAGAAGAAATGATATTTCCTTTGGTGCGTAAACCTGCTTCTACAGATATTATATTAAGTTTGGAACAATTAAGCGAAGAAAATGAAGAAAATTCAGACAGAAATAACTCAGATAGGGAAAGAATTGCGGAAGAATCAGTTTCTACAGACGATGGAAAGGATGAAGCGATTGAAGGAAATATCTTACCCTTTGATAAAAGGTAGTGAAAAAAATAATTCTGTAGCTTCTACAAGAAGTATATTTAAGATTTTGCAAAAGTAAATAATAGCTTTAGAAACCCAGTTTATTAAAAAAACGGGTTTCTCAATTCCTCACCTAACAACTAGCCACTAACAACTAACAACTAACTATTCGCGCTTAATTTGATTAATTTCTTGCTGTAATTCTTCTATTTGTCGCTGCAATTTATCAATTTCTTGGTTTGGATTAGCTTGACTGTTAACTTCAGTTGCACCTTTATCGGCTTGTTTGCGATAATTTCCTTTTTTAATTTCTTCGTATTCTTGAGATACAGCCCATTTCCTAAGAAATTGTATTCTTTCAACCGCAAACAGATGACTAAGAATTGTCCCTTGAGCGCCGTTATATATTAAAAAATCATACATTTGATTCAGCCCATCTTTATCAAGCGCTTGATAATTCTCCGACTGACAAATAAATTCCTCTAAATTACATTCATTAGCATATTTATTACTACCGCCAGATATTTTCATCATTGAAGACATAACTGTAGTTAAGTCATCTGTAACTAATAATGCGGCTCTATCAGCTGTTAACTCGGCTTTGCGTCGCCACTCAAAAAAAGCAAAAATCAAACCGCTGCTAACTATGTTACCAATACCAAAAGTTAAATCCCCGACAATAGAAGCGGCGTTCATCGCCCACATCGCTATTTGAATTAAAATAGTATGGCCACACTTAATATGTCCCAACTCGTGGGCTAACACAGACCTAATTTCGGCTTCGTTGAGTAAATCTAAAATTCCCGTGTTGATAACAATGTAAGGATGTTCCTTTCCCAAACCATAACTATTTGTAACGGGATTTTGCTCAACAAACAGTTTGGGCTTTGGATAAATATCCAAATCTCGCACGCATTCGATAAATATCTGATAAATAGTTGAATACTGTCGCGGTGTTACTTCAATGGTGTTAGCCATTAAATAAACTAACTGCGAACGTTCGTAGGCCAATTCCACAAATTTACGAGCTATAAAATCAAACCCTGGTAAAGCTCTTAGGGTTTCTTCGGCTTGACGATCTAAAGGATGTTTAAAAGCTTCGCTCGAAATTCCTTTGTAAGTTGGCATAATTGCAGAGTAATGAGCTATTTATTAGCAATAAGGGATAGAGTTAAAGTGTAATTCGGATTCGGGGTGCATCTGTGTTGAACTACGTTTTGATTGTGGTAATAAAAAATGTTTAATCGTTTGTAGTGTAACAATTCGGTACTAAACGCTGCCGCCTTAAAACTAATAAAATAATATAAATGTAGATCCAAAATGTTTTTCACAACTGTTTAAAATTTATTTTTAAAGAATTAATTCATATCTTGCACCATTATCAATAAGCATAGAGAAACCGGGTTTATAAACGAGAAATTAGAGTTTTCACTGTTTCGTATTCTCAATAAACCAAGGTGATGAGCAAGGTACAAGATGTGTGTTAACTTTCATATTTAACTTTGATATTTCTCTAAAAAACTTACTATGTATGGGATTATTGCACGTGATTGAAGCTGAAGTTCATTTATCACTACATAACTTCCTGCGAACGCAGGCAGGTTTTCCTTCTTGGCCGCATCATTTGACGATGGCGCGGTTGGTAGCACGAGCCTTGAGGGTAGGGCGTAGCGCCTTAATTCAAGTGGGAGCTGCTTGTGGTTATCAAGGGCAGTATCGTACTAGTTTTGTGGCTTCGGCTTTAATGTGGCACGAGGCTGTAATTATTGTGGCAACGCAACCAGTACAGCAGCGTTTGTTACAGGTGGAAATTCCCAGACTACAAAAGTGGTTAAAAGTCAACAAACCTATAATAGTTGCCGATACTTTCCCCTCTGCTGATTTCCAGGGAATTCTCATGGTGTCTCCCCAAGCTTGGTTGGAAGCACAATTAAGTTCTAATAATAATTTTCCCCCTAATATTCCCACAATTATTGACGGTGTAGATGATTTAGAGGATTGGATACGCAAACAGCTAACTGTCAGTATTGAATCCTATGATTGGGAACAGTTAATGCTGGCTTGCCCTGCGTTTGCAGAAGAAATTCGCACTTGCCGGGTGCAGTTAACCCACGAAATCTTTCAACATCCTGCAAATCCCTACGAATGTTACTTAATCTCGGAATCTGAAGAAGAAATTTTATGCCGCACTTATTCAAGTTTGGATTTAAATAGCCTTCCCGAATCTTGGAAGAAGTTTTGGCAATTATTTAGAGCCAGACATGAAATTTCCCCTGCTGACGAGTCTTCGACTTCTCCCCCTTTACTTTGGGCAACTGTTAATCGCCGTCAAGGTGTATTTTCTCTACATTGCGCCCCAATTGAATTAGCAAAAATTCTTTCGCCAATTTGGCAGCGACAACCCGTAGTGTTAATTGGTTCTGCTTTAGAACCAGATACTGAAGCTACCTTGTTTCGTCAACGTTTAGGATTGGGTGATTTGACTTGCTTAAAATTCTCTTCGGATAATCAAACTCAAGCAATTCAACTTTACATACCTAATAAATTACCTTTACCGAATACCCCAGAGTTTAAACCCGTTTTTATTCATCAAGTTCGGCAGATGGTATGTTTGAGTGCCACATCACCCGGCTTAACCGTTATTTTAGTAGGAGATGTACCTTTAAAAGCTCAATTGGGAACAATTTTGGCTTCTGAATTTGGCTCGCGGGTACAGGTAGATAAAACTTGTTTGGATGAAAATGGTATTTTAGTTTGTGGTTGGGAATTCTGGCGCGAACATCAAAGAGTTTTACCATCGCCACAAATGCTAATTATTTCTACTTTGCCTCTACCATCTTTAGAAGATCCATTAGTTGCTGGTAGAGTTGCTCATTACAAACATTCCCATCAAGATTGGTTCCGTTTATATTTATTGCCTACAGCATTAAATGAGCTACAGCGAGCTATTGCCCCAGCCAGGGATTCAAACAGCGTAGTAGCTTTGCTTGATAGTCGGGTGATTTACCGCAGCTACGGCGCTCAAGTTCTTTCAGCCCTAAGTCCCCTTTCACGGATAAATTATTTAGATCCAAATTTATTTTCTACTTCTGAGGAAGAATCTTGATTCAGTTAACAGTGAGCAGTTAACAGTGAGCAGTTAACAGTTATTAATTAAAAAAATTGCCCTTGTTGTAAGGGCTTGTACCGATTATTTATTATTGTTAAGCACAATTTATTTTTTCCTCTACTGCCCGCTCCCTAATTCCTCTTGTACCATTGTTCATTGATAACTGTTCATTGATAACTGTTCACTGTTCACTGTTCACTGTTCACTGTTCACTGTTCACTGATTAATAAGCTAGGGTTTCTAAAGTTTCCCTTAAATATCGCTGTACTTGCTCGTCTAAGATTAATTGTGCGAAAGCATCGTCAGATTGCATTCGTTCCATTTGCCAGCGTTGAAAACCCGAACTAATGGCGATCGCCTGCTTCAAGTTATTCCAAATCTCGGTATCGCCTTTTAAGTCATTATCATTTTTAACTGTGAAACTAGTCATAATCATCTAATCCTCTATTTAACTTTTTGACTGTTTTAATTTGTGCAGAATATATATTGATTTATTTTGCGTTTAATAATCTTTTTTCTCGACTATACTTCAATATACTCGCTATACCGTATGTTGATGTCGAATTACAGATTTGTAATCTCAATATTTAAAAATTTTGTTTACCTGCACTACAAGAAAATTACACAGAAATAAGAATGCAGTTTTATTCCATACTTTTTAAAGTTAGTGCTTAGCTTACGGACATTTCTGTTGTCCTTGTTACCAAAGCAGATATTTATTTGATAAATTTTACGGTTAATATTTCCAGGTTAAAACAAAAGTAGGTTGGCGTTGAAAATTGTAACTATGACGAGGGAGTAGGGAGTAGGGAGTAGGGAGTGGGCAGGGAACAGGGAATAGGGAACAGGGAATAGTTTTACCCATATTTTTTCAAATTTTTGGAACTCAAAAAACTAAAAATTCCTATTTTCTTGCACTTTGTTGGAGTAATAATAGCCGCAAAGGCTTATAAAATAATAGTTTTAAAGTTGTTCAGTAAGCCCTATTTAAGAAAAGGTTATTTCCGCTGTTCCCTGTTCCCTGCTCCCTGTTCCCTGCTCCCTGCTCCCTGTTCCCTGCTCCCTGTTCCCCCAACAAAAAATATGTAGAGATAAAACTGAAGCCTAAAATCTCTACATACTTTAATTCGGATAATTTTGTACTGAGGTAGGGACTTTTATAGGCTAAGGCAACTAGTCCGAATAAATACTTATGTTGCCTAGCTCGATTATGACACCGTTGTCTAACCACTATCTTGCCATTGCAAGAGTCCGACGTTTAGTCACCATTTGATAACCTTCAATGATGTCGCCTTCTTCCCAATTACTAAATCTATCAACGCCGATACCACATTCATAACCGGAGTTGACTTCACGCACGTCTTCTTTCATCCGCTTCAGGGAATCAAGGGCACCTTCAAATACTACGTTGTTACCCCGACGTACTCGTACTTTACAGTTACGCAGCAGCTTGCCAGATTGGATGTAGCAACCGGCAACAGCACCGCCGCCGACTTTGAAGACTGCACGTACTTCTGCTTGTCCTAAATGTTCTTCGACTAATTCTGGCTCCAGTAAACCTTCCAATGCGTCTTGGATGTCTTCTAAGAGTTTATAGATGATGTTGTATTCTCGTACATCTACACCAGCTTCGTCTGCTGCTTGTCTTGCACCACTAGCAAATGTGGTATTAAAGCCGATAATTACGGCACCACTGGCTGCTGCAAGGTCAATATCTGTCTGGGTAATTTCTCCGGGAGCAGATAACAACATCCGAATGTGTATTTCGTTCTGCGGAATTTGTTTGAGCGAACCCAAGATAGCTTCCACCGAACCCTGCACGTCTGCTTTCAAGATTAAATTGAGTTCTTTTAGCTCGCCTTCTTGTGCTTGTGCTGAAATACTTGTCAAAGTTACGCGTCCACCCTGCATCAAGCGGGATTGACGTATTACTTCGGCTCGTTGCCCTGCAAGTAATCGTGCTTCTTTTTCGTTCTCGAATACTTCAAATTCGTCTCCTGCTGCGGGTACGTCATTTAAACCTAATACCTCTACAGCAAAGGAAGGACTAGCTTCCTCGACTCGTTCGCCTGTATCGTCAACCATTGCTCGGACTTTTCCGAAGACGGAACCGGCAACAAGGATATCTCCTACGTGTAAGGTACCGTTCTGAATTAACAAGGTTGCAACTGCACCTTTTGCTTTGTCCAAATGAGCTTCAATGACGGTTCCTTTAGCAGCACGCTCTGGATTGGCTTGAAGGTCTTCAACTTCGGAAACCAGTACAATCATCTCTAAAAGCGTATCTAGGTTCTCCCCATTAATGGCGCTGACGGGAACCATAATTGTCTCGCCACCCCATTCTTCTGCTGTCAAACCATATTGAATTAGCTCTTGCTTAACTCTATCTGGCTGTGCGGCTTCTTTGTCAATTTTGTTAATTGCGACAATAATCGGCACTTGGGCAGCTTGAGCGTGCTTGATTGCTTCAATTGTCTGAGGACGAACGCCGTCATCTGCTGCCACTACCAATATGGCAATGTCAGTTACCCGCGCTCCCCTAGCTCGCATTGCTGTGAATGCTTCGTGACCGGGAGTATCTAAAAAGACAATCTGCTGCTCTTTACCTTCATGTTCTATATCTACGTGGTAAGCGCCGATGTGCTGGGTAATACCTCCTGCTTCACCGGAAGCAACCTTACTTTTACGAATCGAGTCGAGTAAAGTTGTTTTACCGTGGTCAACGTGACCCATGATAGTTACTACAGGCGGACGAATATGGAGATTTTCCATATCTTCCAAGTCAAGCATTTCCGTTACTTTGCGGGCTTCTGCTTCTGGCTCTGGAGTATCTACTAATACTTCTAATTCTTCAGCCACATTGATGACTGTGGAAGTATCAAGACTTTGGGTAATACTTACTGCAATACCCTTCATGAACAAGATTTTAACAATTTCCGTATCGGGCATTGCCAAAGCATCTGCCAATTCTTGTACGGTCATTGGACCGCTAACGGTAATGAATTCAGGACGCTGACGCTTCGGTTCGGCTTCTGTATTATTGTTGTTGCCACCACCGCGCCGACGACTTTGTTCGCGAGAACCAGCTTTTTTGATTTTACTAGGTGCAGCAGGTGTTGGTGTTGCTGCTGGCTTGGAACTTTTTGGCTTAGGAGGACGAACTATCGCATTGCTAACTGCTGAAGCGATAGTATCTGCTGCTTCGTCTTCGTCAAGTAGGTCTACCTCAAAATCGTCTTCTGCTGCCATTGGCTTCAGACGCTTATTCTTGGGAGCCTTAGCAGCTTTTGCTGCTTCTTTCGCTTCGTCAATAGCCTCCTCTTGCTTGGAGCGCTTTTTCTGACCTCTAGGCAAGCGAGGTGGAGTTGGACGCTTGAGTTCAACTACTTCATCAACAACATCGTCATCTTGATTGTCATCAATATCAGTTGATTCAGATATTGCTGCCGGTTTTGTCGGTCTTGCAGGTGGTCTAAGTGGAGCCGATACACTCGGCGGCGCTGATGAATCTTGACGTGATTGCTTCCTCGGACGTGCAACATCCGAAGGACTTCCACCAGGTATAACTTTCTTGACCTTTTGCGGTTTTTCTGTTTTTGAGACTGGTGCAGTCGGACGCGGCGTTTTCGAGACTGGTGTGTCTTTCGATCCGTTTGACTGTTCTGCTTTATCCGCAGTCGGTTTATTCCGCTGTGGTTTCGATCGATCGCGATCGCGCTTGAGAATTGGTTTTTCGACGGCGCGATTATCCAAACCGGAATTTGGCTTCGCTGGCGCAGCCGGTCTAGTTGGCGGCGCAGTTAGTTCGGGTGCGTTTGGTCTTTCCGGTTTGGATTTGGGTGAAACTAGTTTTTCTTGTTTGCTCAAAGCTGTTTTATTTGATTCTGAAGAGGAGGTGGATGCTGAATTATCCGTGTTCGCAACGGATTCAGAGTTATTTGGGGAGACGGGTGCAGTTGGTGCCACTGGTTCTATCGGCGATACTGAAGAATTATTTGATTGGGGAAGCACACCCGAGGCAGATGCACTATGTTGTTCTAAATCATTTTGCGGTGGTTTAAAAGCGGAGTCAGCACTATTGGATTTCGGTGGCTTTGGTTTGCTACGAATTTCCAATATTTGTGGTTTGTTGGGTGCAGAAGCACCATTGCCAGAACCCTTATTATTTGTACCATGTTTAGACAACCCCAAGGTCGTCAGTTTTTCTGCTTGCGAGCGGATACGTTCTGCATCTGACTCTGTAATCGTACTGCTATGACTTTTGACCGCGATATTGAGCTGATCGCAAATTGCTAATAGCTCTTTATTTTCCAAATTCAATTCCTTTGATAATTCGTAAATTCTGACTTTGCCGTTGTTCATCCACTCTTCCCCTATAATTTACAGTTTTAACGGATGGTTGCCAGCTTTTGCGACATCTCCA
>JBCCLY010000031.1:0-13312 GCA_039026655.1 Cyanobacteria bacterium P01_C01_bin.38
AAGTCGCGGGTGCAAATCCCGCCTTACCACCTTCCATTTTGCCTGTAAGGGCTGGAGGTTAAAATAATGAACTATAAATTTTTTACTCAAAATAAGAAAACACCACAAAATCAACCTATCCCTGGCAGAGAAGCTGAAATGATTCAGGGGCGTAGTGGTGGTTATATGTTTGATGCCGGTATATGGCAAATGTTGCGACGCTGTTTGCTAATTGGTACTGCAAAAAGTACTTATTATGCGGGGAAGCGTGAATTAACAGAAGATTTTGTTTCAACCGTACAACAAGCTGTTGCTAAAAATCCGAATCGCGTTGCTGAAGAAATTCTCTATGCTAGCGATGGACGTGCTATCAACAATAGCGCTCCTATTTTCGCTTTAGTATTGCTTTCGATGGGTAAAACACCAGAAGCTAAAAAAGCTTTTACAGAAATATTTCCTAAAGTAGTTCGTACTGGCAGCCATTTCTATGAATGGTTGAGCTATACAAAGTCGCTGCGGGGTTTTGGTAAAGTTGTCCGGGAAGCCGGTAAAAGTTGGTTGTCGCGTGCTGATGCTAAAGGTTTGGCTTATCAATTATTGAAATATCAGCAACGTCATGATTTTACAAACCGCGATGCTTTGCGCTTGTTTCACGTCAAACCACCTTCTCAAGATCATGAATTATTGTTTAATTGGGTAGTAAAAGGTTGGCAAGAATTACCAACTAATATTCCCAGCGAAGCTTTGGCACAAATTTGGTGGTACGAATGGTTGAAGCGCAATCCAGATAAAACCCATGAAGCGATTACTAAAGGGCGCTTGACTCATGAAATGTCTGCTCCGGTGGGCAAAATGGATAAGCAAGCTTGGCAGTTGTTATTTAACGAAATGCCCATTGGTGCAATGTTGCGTAACTTGGGTTCTTTGACTGAATTAGATGTATTGCGAACTGATGAAACTGCAAATCTCGATCGCGTTGAAGCTGTCTTAAATAGTAGAAAAAATTTACGCAAAGGACGCATTCATCCTATTGATGTTTTGAAAGCGCTCAAAACCTATCAGTCGGGAGGAAATTTAGGACGTAGTAAAAAAACTTGGAATCCAGTTAGCCGTATAGTTGACATTTTAGAAAAGGCGGTAGAACTTTCTTTTGATGTGGTGGAGCCTACAGGAAAAGTGTTTATGCACGCCGTTGACGTTTCTGGTTCGATGTCTTACACCACTGTAAGCTCAATTGGACTTAGCTGCTGTGAAATTGCGACTACAATGGCGCTTGCTACTGCAAAAGCTGAGAAAAACTACATGATTCGCGGCTTTGCTACCGATTTTCGCGATTTAAAAATAACCGCAAAAGATAGTTTTAGTTCGGCGATTTCTAAAGCTAGCAATCAAAACTTCGGTGGAACAGATGCTTCAGTTGCTTATGATTGGATGATTAAGAATAAATTCAAAGCCGATGTAATTTGTTTTTGGACTGACTCAGAAAGTTGGGCTGGTAGAAGTCATCCATCGCAAGCGCTTGCACGATATCGCGAAAAAGTCAATCCCAATGCGAAAGCCGTGTACGTTACTTTGGCACCTTACCGAATTACTTTGGTAGATCCTCAAGATCCTTTATCTTGGGATATCGGCGGATTCGATCCTGGTGCGCCGCGTTTGATTCAAATGTTAGCGAATGGTGGATTTTAAGAGTTAGGAGTTAAGAGTTAGGAGTTAAGAGTTAAGAGTTAAGAGTTTATAGTTCAAAGTTGGAATTATTTTCTCTTTTCTATCTCCCGATTTACATATAAGTAACTCGGCACAAATAAACAGAACAATGTTACAGAATATAAATTGGCTTAAAACCCTTATTTCTACTGCCTACTCCCCTACTCCCTTGTCATAGTTACAATTTTCAACGCCAACCTACTTAGTTATATGTAGCCCTGGTTGGAAGTCGGGGCTTTTTTTTTGACAATACACTATGAATTATTACGTAAGTAATGGCAATAATTATTTTATTAAAGTTGCAACAGTTATCGTAATATTAAATGCTATTTATAAATATTGAAATGAAAAATTTAAATTATTGATTGAAGTATATATTTTTTCTCATAAGTAGTATTGTTTTGCTAGAAACGAACAGCGTAAATGCAGCAGAAAAAGTTGTCTTCAGATACAAAATATTTAGTCAGTCTCTACCAGTAAAAGAATTAACCGAATTATCTGAGACAGGAAAAGTTTCGTCAAACTTAGATTATTATCTAAAGAAAACTAATCAAGATCGCCTGATATTGTCGAAGCCGCTTTAGAAAAGTTTGCAATGCAGCCCGACTCTGAGCTAAAGAAGGCGATTACCTGCGGTAGAGCTTCGCTTAACGCCATCTATAACGATACGGCAGATTTAGCACAAAACTATGATAGTTCTCCCTTAGCCACTGCGGGTTAATTGTCATACAGCGGATTTCATCTTAATGAGGTATAGAACATATTGTGATAAGGGAGTAGGGAGTAGAAGAATGTACCTCATTTAACTGCAAAGTGCTTTATATTCGTATCATTTGTAATAGATTTACTTTTGTCGTAGTGTGGTTAAGAAAGGGTTATCTAAATTTCTAGCCACCTACATAAAATATAAAATTCAAAATTGATGAAATTAATAGCTTTATTGTTGGTTTCGCTAAGTATTATGTTTTCATTCGCTTTCCCTGCGAATGCCGCTATAACTTGCCAGGATTTTAACGGACATGAAATTTGTGTTCTTGATATCAAGCGTAGTGCTAAAAGATATTGGAATTATAGAACAACTATCAGTATTGATGGCAAAAAACAACCTAGAGAAGTCTATAACTGTCGTAGCGAATACAAAATTCAAAATGATGGAAAATTAGTAAGGTTTAAGGAAGATGGCGTGGGTAATTTAATATGCAAATATTTTAAGAAGTAGTTGGTTTTGTTTTGAGTGTTTGAATTAATTAAACCTTACTAGGCGCACGGAGAGCGCAGAGGGTTAGCAACGGATAAATGGTTAGCAACGGATAAATGGCTAGCAACGGATAAATAGAAATATTATTTATTCTGTGCGACAAGAATACAGGCAAGAATAAAGACGGTAAAACCTACGTAGCTGAATACCGTTATCCAATCTTGCCAGTTAGCAGGAAGTATTAAAGGTGCATCGTTCATTGGTAAAAGTTAGAAATAGATTCTAAGTAAACTTTCTCTGAATAAGTTTAAATTGAAAGTGGGCATATTACAAAATTGCTAAAATATTTTTATCAACTCCATTGGAGTAGTATGTCAGCAAAAGATAAATTTCATGATGTAGTCAAAGCAGCACTGCAAAAAGACGGGTGGGTAATTACAAATGACCCTTTACGTATTCCAATCGATCGCATTACCAATATGTATAAGGTGTTCCAAGAGAAGATATTGTTATAGGATTTCAAACACCTTTTATGCGTAATTATAGTGATTATGCTGTGAGTTGATTTATAAGTTTGTAAGATTTTAATTGATTTGAACAGCTATTGTGAGAACGATTGCAAATCCCCCGGATAATTACAATTCAACAACATCAAATCCACCTTTTCATCAACATTTAAAGCTTCTACCTCAATACTTGAGAGCAATTCTTGAAACGAACGCTTTCCCGATTTCAAAAAAGTATCTAATTCTGTTTTAATATCCTTCCGATAAAACCCACACATCGGTTCCCAAATTTCCGAACGTTGAGGAACTAAAGCTAAGGTTGAATTTGGAATTTGCGGAAGTTTATTTATCCAACTTTGAATAATTTCTACATCTAATAAAGGTAAGTCACAAGCAAGTAATAATATCCAATCGGCAGAAATTTGCTCTAAACCTTCAGATAAACCATTTACTGGCCCTTTTCCTGGTTGACTTTCAATTAGATAATTACAATCTGACGGCAAAATATTTTGATAGCGTTCTTTCCAAGGAGTCAAAACATAAACTTGTTCGGTACATTCAGCAGCAACTTGATAAACCCGTTGCAACATTGGCTTACCTTGGTAATTTACAAGTGCTTTATCTGTTCCCATACGAGAACTTTTTCCGCCAGCGAGGATTAAGGCAGCGACGGGAGGATGGGGGGATGGGGAGATGGGGGAAAAAATAGTTAGGAGTTTGGCAACGGATGGAGTTTGGCAACGGATGGAGTTTGGCAACGGATGGAGTTTGGCAACGGATGGAGTTTGGTAGCAGATGGAGTTTGGCAACGGATGGAGTTTGGTAGCAGATGGAGTTAGGAGTAAATAATTAGGAGTTTTCAGCATTTAAAGCTTCCAACATCACATTTGCAGCATCTACTGCATCATAAGGGAACCAAACATCGTATGATGCATTGGGCTTGAGTAGATTTGCTTCTTCATTTGCTAACTCGGCAGCTAAAAGTTGAATAACCTCAAGTTTGTCTACGCGATTGAGTTTACGTAACTTTTCCACTAATTCAGTAGATACCATTATTAACCGTTATGTTTACTGATTTGACATTAATATTACACTAACCCAAATTCTTTAACTGCTGGATAAAAGTTCTTATTCTCATGATTTGAACGGCTTAATTTAATTAATGCAAACCGCTGTAATGGTGTCAGTTTTTGCCATTCTTCAACGGTAATATTAATGTTAGTTTCTGCGGCTTTTGTTTGTATTGTTTCGGGAATTTCTTTCTGATTCATCCAAGCGGGATTTTCTTCTATAGCAAGTTCTTTTGCGGGTGTTCCTGTTTTTTCAACAATCAAATTTTGCAGGAATTCTCGATACTTTTGACATTCTTCTTTACTCGTACATGGCATTTCAACTAAGGTTTGACGCTCTTGCTCTGTAAATTGATGCCAGTGAGATAATTTTAATTTCACTCCGCAGTTATCGAGTTTGTAACGTACCTGCATGGGGATGCAGCGCAAGCTATCAACGAAATCAGCCTCGAATTTAAAAAAGTCGCTCATTACATATTCCTTATTTTTGGTTTTTTATAAAAAACTGTAGCCTTTATTACTTTTTGTAAAAATAAACGGTTACATTGACTACATTTTTTTATTTATTTAAAATGAAATGGCTCAATTATCTATTTGACGAAAGATTTTTAAGATGAATATAAAAAACTTGGGTGGTCAACTAAAAAACAATGCTGAACTAAGCGAGTATCAGCATTATTATTTTCGCACTATTCTTTTAGTGGTATTCGCTTCGTTTACTTTGGGTGCGATTCCGATTATTTATGGTTCGAGGTTGACACCCCAATCAAGTCAGAATGCTGCAACGGTTCCTGGTGAAGCAACTCTTTGGAAGGCTGTGGGGCAGAGGTAATTGGTACGAGTTTTACTGCACAAGCTTTGAGTTCTGGCTGTAAGGAAATTGGACAGGCTTCCGGATGAGTAAGGCTGTTAGCTTCGGCATTGTCAGCCCATAAGGCACCCCAGTGCATGGGAACGAATACTGTTTGAGGGGCGATCGCCTTAGTTATTTTCGCTGGAAATTTAGCTGTTCCCCGACGGGATTTTATTTCTACCCAATCTCCGTCTTGAATATTTGATTTCGCTGCATCGCGGGGATGAATTTCTATGAAGGGATGAGGGTGCATTTTGACAATTTTCTCGATTCTTCCCGTGCGGGTTTGAGTGTGCCAATGAGCGTATAATCTCCCAGTTGTAAGAACGAAAGGATACTCTTCACACGGTGGTTCTGCTAATCCGCGAGAATGATAAGCTGCAAATCTGGCTCTACCATCTGGTGTATGAAAGCGTAAATCGGTGTAGAGACGTTTTCCTTGAAGTGGTTCTTTTTTAGCGAAACCTTTTAACAACGATGAGAAGAAACCGGAATCATTTTCTTCAATTTCTATCTCTGCTTTTTGGGTGTCATGCCACTGCATCGGGCCATTGATAGCCAAGTTTTCATGACTAATTTCTCCCATATCGCAAGGGCGATCGCGAGTGAATTTCACAAATTCGGCATGAACTGCGGCTGCATCTGTAAAAGCAAATTTATCATCAAAACCCAAGCGGCGACCGACTTCGGCAAAGATTTCCCAATCGGCTTTTGCTTCACCTGGTGGTTCTCTAAACTTCGTACACAATGTAACAACTCGTTCTGAGTTTGTCATGGTTCCGGTTTTTTCGCTCCACTGGGCTGCGGGTAATAACAGATGAGCGTAAGCTGAAGTTTCGGTGGGATAATAAGCGTCTTGATAAATCGTAAAGGGAGATTTTAGTAAAGCTGCTTTGGTTCGCTGCAAATCTGGCATACTTACTGCTGGGTTGGTAGCTGCAATCCACAATAGCTCGACTTCACCAGTTTCTAATCCAGTAATCATACTCCATGTATCCCTACCGGGTTCGGAAGATATTTGTCCTGAATTCAAGCCCCAAAGTTGTTCTACATCAGTTCGATGTTGGGCATTTTTTACAGAACGATATCCAGGTAGAATGTGAGCTAAACCTCCGGCTTCTCTACCTCCCATTGCGTTGGGTTGTCCGGTAAGCGAAAATGGTCCGGTACCGGGTTTGCAAATATTACCCGTCATCAAATGCAGATTAATTAGGGTGCGTACTTTCGCCGTACCTTCAGAAGATTGATTTATCCCCATTGACCATAATGACAAAACTTTTTTAGAATCAGCCCAGTAACGTGCTGCCCGTTCAAGTTCATCAACTTCAATACCGCATTTTTGAGAAACTACTTCTGGTGGATAATCTTGAATAACATTAGCGTAATCAGGAAATCCTTGAGTACATTCATCGATAAATAAACTATCAAACACACCCCAATGCATTAATAAATGAGCGATACCGTTGAGTAAATCAATATCCGTGCCTGGATTAATTGCTAAATGTAAATCTGCAACTTCTGCTGTTTTAGTGCATCGCGGATCTACAACTATCATTTTGACGTTGCGATTTTTTTTATGATGTTTCCGCAAACGGTTGAAAACAATAGGATGACATTCTGCGGTGTTGGTACCAATTAGAAAAGCGCAATCTGTTAATTCTAAATCGGAATAACAACAAGGTGGCCCGTCAGCGCCGAAGCTTTGAGTATAGCCAGCAACCGCAGAAGACATACACAAGCGTGAATTGGCATCAAAATTATTAGTCCCCAAACAGCCTTTTATTAACTTCTGAGCAATATAATAATCTTCAGTTTGAAACTGACCGGAACCATACATACAAATAGCATCCGCACCGCGATTTTGGCGAATATTTTGAATGCACGAAACGATTTTATGAAAAGCTTCATCCCAGCTTACCTTATGGAAAGATTCTGATAAAGAATCTCGTATCATTGGGTATTTAAGGCGATTTTTATCAAGAGATTCTGCAACGGTAGCTCCTTTAACACAAACCATACCTTTTGAAGAAGGATGATTTTTATCGCCAACTACTTTCCAAATGGGATTACCTTGACTATCTCGATGAGTTGCACGTCCCGAACTTGCCGGAGGAGATACTTCTAAACCGCACCCAACACCACAATAAGGACAAAGAGTTTTAACAGATTCGGACATATTTTATGATGGTTATTAAATAAATTCAAAAAAAATTAAATTAGAGAATAAGTAATAAAAAAATAATATCGTAGGGTGTGTTACGGCACGAGTAAATGTTGTTGAAAAATTAGCAATTAGATAATGCCGTAACGCACCATCCTACAAAGGTGAATTGAGAGCATCCCAAATGTGGAAAAATATAATTTGTCATTACGAGCGTAATGAAATGAAGCGAAGTAATCGCAATAACTAGACTTTGCGATTGCTTCATTCCGCTTCGCTTCATTCGCAATGACAACCAAAATTTTGAACAAGTTGCAAAATCGGGATGCTCCCGGTAAATTTTTAATTGCAGATGGATAATGTATTCAAACTATGTAATTGATTTTATTTGTTTTAAATTAATGTATGTTCATGGTTTTAAGATTTGAATCCAATATTTTTTTTGTGAGTATTCTAATTATTGATGGTGCGTTAAGCCATTATCAAAATTGTGATCTATAAACATGAGTAACTCGTGCCTTAACACACCCTACAATGGAAATTGATTTATATTCATGGTTTTAAGATTCTAATTATTGATGGTGCGTTAAGGCATTATCAAAATTGTTGTCTATAAACATGAGTAACTCGTGCCTTAACACACCCTACAACAAGAAAAACGAATCGATAAATAATATTTTATTCATCGATTCCGTATTTTTAACCAAATTAAATGCTATTAACTATAGCTCTTTGGTTCGATTACAATTCGAGAATGCTCTTCTTCTCCTTCATGAAGTTCAGCAAAGGAACCTTCAGGTTCTTTTAAGAAGAACCAGCATAGGAAAGCAACTATCAAAGCTGCAATACCCATCATCTGGAAAAAGACTGTATTCGACTGAGCGATAACTGCTGGAGTTTGCTCTCCACCACCGCTTAACCATTCTGGCAACAAGCTAAAGATAGTTAGATAAGCAACTGCACCAACGTTACCATAAGCTCCGACATTACCGGCAATTTGCCCAGTTACGCGACGCTTCACCAAAGGAACAATTGCAAATGTCGAGCCCTCTCCAGCCTGTACAAAGAAAGAGCAAGCCATAGTCAGCACAATAGCTAGAGGCAACCACCAGCCAGAGCCAACCGAACCCATCATCATGTAGCCGATACCCATACAGCCGGTTAAAACTGCCATAGTTATTCTGCGGCTACCCAATTTATCGGAAATTAAACCACCACCAGGGCGAGATACTAGGTTCATGAAAGCATAGCTAGAAGCAATCATTCCCGCCATTGCCGGATTTAAACTAAATGTTCCTTCATAAAATGCCGGAAGCATAGAAACCACAGCCAATTCGGAACCAAAGTTGACGATGTAAGTTAATTCTAGAATCGCTACTTGAGAGAAGTTGTAACGATCTTTGGCTTCATATTTTTTCTTACCCGAAAGCAAGTCTTTGTTTACAACCCAACAGTTATAAGCCTGGAACAAATATAAACCAGCTAATGCAGCCCAAACTAGAAACAGAGTATCATCTCCGTACAAGCCAACCTTCTTCAATCTCCAAGCCAAGAGCATCAAAATGCCAGTTAGAGGTAAATTCATCAGCATCAAGAACCAGAAATCGCGCACGCTGGTTACTTCCAAACCTCTAGCATTCTTGGGCTTTTGATAAACTTTTCCAGGAGGATGATCCTGTACGCTGAAGAAATACAGAATTCCATACAGAGCCGCAACAATACCGCTTCCAGCAATACACAATCTCCAGTTAAGAGTTCCACCGGCTCCAAAAGCTAAGAATGCACCGATTGTAGGTAAAGTAAAAGCCGCAGCAGCCGAACCAAAGTTTCCCCAACCTCCATAGATTCCTTCAGCTAAACCAATCTCTTTAGGAGGGAACCATTCTGCAACCATGCGGATACCAATTACAAATCCTGCACCAACAATACTCAATGCCAAACGGCTAATTACTAACTGCGTAAAATTTTGAGCGCTGGCAAAGGCAATACAAGGAATCGCCGCATAAATTAACAATAAAGAGTAAGTAATTCTCGGACCGAATCTATCTAAGAGCATCCCGATAATGATTCGAGCCGGAACTGTTAAAGCAACGTTACAAATCGCCAGGGTTCTAATTTGGCTTACTTCTAAACCAAAGTCTGCTTTTACCTGGGTTGCTAAGGGAGCGAGGTTAAACCAAACAAAGAATGAGAGAAAGAATGCGAACCATGTCATGTGCAGGATTTTGTACCTGCCGCGAAAAGATAGAAGTTCTCCAAGCATTGTAATCCTCTTAATAGTTCGTAGAAAATTTACTTAATTTACTTTCCAATAGATGCAGTAATCCCTGAATGAATACTGCTCCCGGTTGCATATTCAAGTTGAATACGGATAATTATTTGTTCTTTTCAGAGTAAAGATTGAACTGATTATGCTCTTTAATTCAAAAGTAAACTGTATCAGTTTAGACTATTGATAGAAAGTAAATATACTAATGCAACATACTTACCTAATAAACTTGCCTACCTAATCTGGCTTAGGTTTTGCGCCAAAAGTTTCTATCAATATACTTCTTAAGACAGTATTAAGCTCGTCGCAGGGGATACCTTTCTGCACGCAATTTCCTAATTGAGCATCTTTGCCTACTTTACCGCCCATATACAAGTCCACACCTTCGACTGTCTTACCATCTTTCCGCACTTTTGTCCCCATTAGTCCAATGTCGGCTACTTGGGGTTGTCCGCAGGAATTAGGACAGCCTGTCCAATGAATTCTTACCGATTTAGGTATCTCTAACTCTGCATCGAGTTGTTTAGCTAAAGCCGAAGCTCTACTTTTAGTTTCAACTAGGGCAAAGTTACAAAATTGAGAACCAGTGCAAGATACCAATGCTCTTTGTAAGGGTTGGGGTTCGATAGAAAATTTCTCTAGCAAAGGTTCGGTAAGGAAATCTGACAAATTATCGTCAAGAATATTAGTAATAATTACATTTTGCTCGACAGTCAAGCGAACTTCGCCACTACCGTAAACTTCGGCTAATCGTGCAAAGTCAAACATATCTTGAGCGTCAAGCCTTCCCACCGGAACGTGCAAGCCGACGTAATTTAAACCTTGTTGCTTTTGCTTGTTAATACCAATGCAATCGCGTTTTTCCCAATCAATTTCGTCTTTTTCGGCTGCGGTTGCTAAGGTACGTCCCAATTCTTGTTCAACCATCGAACGGAATTTATCCATTCCCAACTCATCAATCAACCACATTAACCTGGATTTTTGACGATTTGCTCTTGCTCCGTTATCACGAAAAACAGATAAAATTGCCCGAGATACATCAACGACATCATCGTTAGGAGGAACCCAAGCATTTAAAGGTATTGCACCTTCACAACGTTTAGCAGAGAAAAAACCACCAACTAAAACGTTGAATCCCAACTCATCATTTTTATAAGCCGGAACAAAAGCGATATCGTTAATTTCAGCATGAACTGAATTATCCCTTCCACCTTCAATTGCAATATTGAACTTACGAGGAAGATTGGTAAATGCATAATTACCTTCACCGTTATTGGTAATCATGTCTTGAACCTTCTGTACCAATTCGCGGGTATCAATCAATTCCGAACCATCGATCCCCGCAACTGGCGAACCAGTAATGTTACGGACATTATCCATTCCCGACTGCATAGAAGTCATTTCTGCTTCATCCAAACGGCGGAATATATCCGGTATATCTTCTAAACGAACTCCCCGCAACTGAATATTTTGGCGAGTAGTAATATCGGCACTACCATCAGCACCGTAACGCTGCACAATTTCAGCAAGTACGCGTAACTGATTGCTAGATAAAATTCCGTTCGGAGTTCGCATCCGCAACATGAATTTACCTGGTGTAACCGGACGATAGAACACTCCTACCCATTTAAGACGATGTTCCAAATCGGACTTTTCCATCGCTTCCCAACCGATTTGGGCAAACTTTTCTAGCTCATCTTTAACGGCTAGTCCATCTTTGTCCGCTTTAATTTTTTCAAACTTATTAAGTCTTACAGGCTTTTGCGATTGGGTAGTAGACACGGTTGGTTTACCTTAAAAATTCAAGATTTAATGACATTGAAGAATTACGAATATTTAAAAAATCGTAAATAATATTGATTTCTTTTAGCCCCAAAATCATCAATTTCAATGTTTCAATCTTTACTTTGGTTAAGTTCTTATTAAATCGGTAAACTGATGGTTTTTTTTGTATCCCTCGTAACTATTTGCTATTTTTATAGTAATAATTTTGCATAAAACGCATACAAGCTATTTAAAATTTGCATAATATCATCAAAAAATAGCGTTACATATTACTCTCGCTACTGGTAAATACTTAAATTCATGACAAAGTAAATAAGAACCGATAGTGAAATCAACACTCTTATTTTGCATCAAATGTTAGAAACTCTTGACATAATTACAGATGCTGTAAAACAAGCGAATTGGATACTAATTAACCAACAGTTACAGCAGCTATTAGATAAGAAAGATAAAACAGAAGCTATAGAAGATAAAGAAATAGAGCAAGCTCTGACGATTGCGATACAGATTTTGCAAGTAGGGGATTTTCAAGTCAGATGGGATATAGCGAAAATTTTTCCCAAAATAGGTAAACGGGCGATCGCTCCCTTACTCGAAATATTGAATTCCCCATCAGCAGACTTAGAAATGCGTTGGTTTGCGCTGCGTATTTTAGGAGAATTTGACGAACCGCAAATAGTTATATCCTTAGTTAAACTGCTAGAAGAAACACAAGAAGAAGAATTGGCGATCGCCAGTGCCCAAACCCTGGCAAAAATTGGACAACCTGCGATTAGTGGATTAATCAAATTACTCAAAGAAGAAAAATCCAGGTTATTAGCAGTAAAATCTCTAGCTCAAATTCGACGCTCGCAAGTCATCGAACCTTTACTTTCAGTTGTAAACGATTCTGTAGCAGAAGTAAGGGCTATAGCAATCGAGGCTCTAGGTAGTTTTCACCACAAACATTTAATGCCGGTATTTATTGCAGCCTTGAAAGATACATCTTTTTCTGTTCGTAAAGAAGCAATTATTGCTTTAAAAGTACGCGACTATCTTAAAGAAGAATTTGATTTAGTAAATTGTATAAAACCTTTGCTATACGACTTTGATTCACAAGTGTGTCAGCAAGCAGTATTAGCAATGGGATGTATGAAAGACGAAGCAGCAATTAAAGCTTTATCTGATGTCTTGAATTTTAAAAATGCTCCTTTATTTATTAAACAAGAAGCGGTACGGGCTTTAAATTGGAGTAGTAGTTTTATAGCTTTAGATTGTTTAAAAGAAAATCTTTATTCAAACGATATTAAGTTAACTCAAGAAATTATTACCGTATTGGGAAGACAAGAATCAATAGAATTTAAATCTTATGCTACTGAGATTTTGATTGGCTTTCTTAATAGCGAGGAAGAAATAAGGTATCAGTTGGGAATAAAACAGTTAGTAGCAACATCTTTGGGAGAATTGGGAGATACAAACGCGCTAACTTACTTAGAAAAACTTGCTGATGATGAAAATTCTAAAGTTAGATTGTATGCAAAGGCTGCGATTAAGAAAGTGAAGGGTAAACAGCAATATACAGTTATATAGTCATTCCAAATAAAAAACGGTAGTGGGGGGCACGTGCAGGCGAACAGACAACCAGCCCCAATGAAGCCCAAACGAAAAAAAAATTATTAAACTATTTTTTCTTTAAACCACATTTTAGGGCGTTGGTCGTTCTCTCTGGCTGCGTCTTTTCTCCCCATCTTTTTGCACCCACTACCGTTTTTTATTTGGAATGACTATATAACTGTATATTGCTG
>JBCCLY010000032.1:0-13209 GCA_039026655.1 Cyanobacteria bacterium P01_C01_bin.38
CTTTCACCAACACGCTTACCATTAGACCACTTGCTTGCACAAATGGTACAAACAAATATTGTATGTGCCTTCATCTATAACCTCGTAGATTTAGCTATGTTTTTCTTGACTTATCGGCGGGCATTCTGACTTACAAGGTTACAATTTTTCCTTGCTTACAGCTGCGGGACAGCGCCAGATTTACACTGGACTTTCCCCGTTACCTCTAATGGCTGCTCCCCATTAGAACCGACTGGTTAATTTGAGATTTGAATATAGATTACCACATTTACCGCTCAACAGCTAATATTGCTGAAAAAAAATATGATAATCATTATCATGTTTTTTTGCTATTTATGTTACATTAGCATTTATGCTTATTTCTTACTTGTCAACCAACGTGCAAATAGAGAAATTTGTTGGCTCATGAAAATCGAAAAACCACCCAATCTCCTTTATTTATATGTATTTCCTAGTTTTACTCGACAATTTTAGTTTGTAAGATAATAACTATAGAAATTTTATCCCTATTTTTTACTTTGATGTTTGTCAAGCCTTAAGTGATTATCATTATCATTGTCCACCTAGCATTTTTATTAAAACTATGCCAAGCAAAAAAGTTCATGTCCGGGAATATAAGGTCAAAGCACACGACCGAATTATCCATACCAGGGTTTACAACTTCATTTGTCAATACTGTCGAGAGATATCACAACGGGAGACTTATGCTACCGGATGTCCTAAATATGGAGAGAGATGTAATGGAGTCGCGAGTAATTGCTTGCGATGTAAAAAGTAGTCAGTCTAACAAAAGCAACCTGTATATTGTTGAGAAATAGTAGGTTTTTTCTAAATGAAGTAGCTTTACAACGAATTATCAAGAAAATTCATCTACCCTTATTAAAATACTCTTAGTAAACTGAAGGATGAATATCTTGTCAGTGGCTGAAGTTTTTACATAATCATCAAATCGAAGAAATAAGCGGTGTTATTTTAAATGTAATCGCATCTAAAACAACACCGCAACATACATTACTTTCTTATTTAAGAATATAGGACTTATTTCTAGAAAGTAAAGGTAGTTCTGAAAGTTCCAATAACTACATCATCATTATTTTCGTTGTGGTCTGGTGCAGTTAACCAAATCACACCAGGGGTAACGGCGATATTGTCATTAATCTTGTACTGATAGAATGCTTCGATGTGATAGGAAGTATCTGGATCTTCATTCAAACCATCAATACTAGAACTAGTAAGTCTGGGTTCCACACCAAAGATAACCCCAGCCAAATTACCTTTTTTACCCAAATCGGGTAAACCTAAAGTTACAGCCCAGTTCCATATCTCAGCTTCTCCACGATCTGGAAAGGCTGCTGAAGTGCTTAAATTACGAGCATTGGTATAACCAGCCCAACCACCTAATACTAAGTTTTTACTTATCCCTAATGATGCTTGAACACCATAGGAATCGGCACTGAAGGGAGTATCTGCAAGGGTAGAAATATTATCCAATGGTGAAACTGTATTGAAGTTAGAAGCACTACTACCAGCACCATTGAACTGATTGTAGGAATTGATGTAGGTTAAACCAACCTTAAAGCGATCGCTCGGTGCAAATGTTAATTGTGCTAATGCACCATAGGAACCGTTAAATAAACCATTATCTTGAGTAGCATCGCTTGCTGAACCAGCTAAATAAGCCAAACTCAAAGATAGATTCTTGCCGAACTCTTGGGTAACTCCTACACCAGCACCATCCATTGCTCCATAGATGGGGTTACGAGTACCAAAGCTAGATAAAGCTCCTTCAGTACCATCACCATCAAATAAGTTTACTGTATCTACAACATCATCTGCTGCACCTGCATTGGCGATCGCGATAACATTAGTACTCTCAGTTAAAGGAAAACTGTACCAAAGTGCATCTAATTCAACGTTGTTATCTCCGCTCTCACCAGCAAAGGCTAAACTTCCTTCAGGTGTACCAATATCGGGACCAACTATATTATTGCTTTGCAGTCTGGTGTATAAGGTGTCTTTTCCGGTGAAGCTGGTAGCAAAGTTGATTCTTGCTCTTGCACCTAATGTGGTGTTGTCGTCGTTTGTATCCCCTTCAAATACATCTGTAATCCCCACCACTACTTCACCTTCGAGTTTAGAAGTTGTGGAAAATTGATTTGCTTCTAATTGAGCAGTACGTGCTTCTAAAGCATCTACTCTTCCTCTAAGGGTTGCTAACTCCGCTGAAAACTCTGATTGCAGTCTTTGTAAAGTTGCAAGGTCTTCTTTATTAACTAGGTCTGCGGTTGCGGTTGCAATCAACTCGTTGACTCTATCCAAGCAAGCATTCAAACCCGCAGCAAATTCATATCTAGTTAAAGCTCGGTTTCCTCTGTAGGTGCCGTTTGGGTATCCTGCAATACAACCGTAGCGTTCTACTAAAGACTGTAATGCTTGAAATGCCCAATCTGTAGGCTGTACGTCAGAAAACTGCGAAACAGAAGTAATTTGTCCTAACGTTTCTTCTTGGGTTTGATTTTGTGCAACAGCAGTGTCATTTATTAATAATGATGTTGCAAAAACAACGGGGCTAACTAGTACAAACTTCCACAAACTTTTCTTCATGATTCTTCTCAACTCACACTCAAATTTGAAATACAGATATGCGAATAAATCCAGGTGGTGCCAAATGTAGCATTCCTAAATCCCGAAGTGAGATTTTAGAAACCCGGTTTTTCCAAAAAACCGGGTTTCTGGCACTTAGCTTTCTCACGACTCATGTAGGATTGCTATATGCTTACACCACCTATTTTTCCCCTGATATTGATTAACTATTAATTACGAATAAAACCGTCTGACACCCCAAACCTAAAAAATAATCAACCAGATTTCTAGATTTATCTACAAGCAACTTAATTAATAATCAAACTTTTAAGCTTGATGCATTCTTAAGAAACGCAGCTTTTCACAGATATTCTGATTGATTGACATCCATTACCCAACTTGCAAGCGAGTCAAACTAATTATGAATTACTTTAATTTCACTCAGGGCTATTATTGTCCAAAAGCTGTATATTGACCTCCCAAACCATCCACAATGGCTTTAGTATTCGCAACTAACATTTTCTGATAACTATCAGCATCAGTACCTTGTTCGCCCAAATTATCAGCAAATAGTTTTTCTTCAGAAACTTTTACGTTGGCTTCTTTTCCAACTCTTTCAATTAGTTTTGAACTATGGGTAGTTTCAGCAAAAATTGTCGGTACGTTCTCTTTCTTGATTTCTTTGGATAATTCAGCGATTCTTGCTGCTGATGGTTCTGCTTCAGTACTCAAACCTTCAATGGCACCTTCGTAGTCAATATTATATGCCTGAGTATAGTAGCTTAAAGCATCGTGAGTAGTAACTAATTTACGCTGGTTTTCGGGTATTGTAGCTATATTCTTTTTAATCCAGCTATCTATTTCTTTAATTTCCCCAGTTACTTTTTGAGCATTAGCTGCATACAATTGAGCGTTATCTGGAGCGACTTTTTCTAAATTACTACGAATAGCTTCCACCATTTGAATGCCATTTTCAGCATCGTGCCATACGTGGGGATCTGGCGCTTTTTCTTCAGAATGTTTTTCTTCTTTCTCGTGGTCGTGGTCGTGGTCGTGTCCGTCGTGCTTTTCTTCCTTATGTCCGGAATGACCGTGGTCGTGTTTTTCCCCGATAATCGGCTTAGGAACAGCAACTTCATGAACCGCTACTTTCGGAGCTTCATTACTGCTTGCTTCAACTATTTTGATAATGCTAGGTTCAAAATCATAACCACCGTACAAAACTAAATTAGCCTGCTCGATTGCTTTACGGTCATCCGGTTTCGGCTGGTATGTGTGGGGGTCTTGACTTGCATCTACTAAACACTTCAAGTCAACAGTCTCAGCCGCTACTTGTTTTGTCAGATCGCATATGATGCTAGTAGTCGCAACAACCAAAGGACGCTCCCCAGTTGCAGTACTGCTGGTATTTACGGCAGAATTCTCTGTGCCAGGATTAGAATTAACTTGCTCGTTACCACCACAACCAATTAAACCAAGAGCTAAAGTTAATGCCGTTATCGCGCTTAGAGGTAGTTTTCTAAACATTAGTTATTAGGAACATTGCAGTAAAATGATAATCATTATCATACAGTAGCTACTCTGAGAAGGGAAGTAGATTTTTAACACAAATAATTATCATTATCATACAGGAGAAATCGGTGCTAGAAGTAGAGCATTTGGATGTAGATTACCGGGGTGTAGTAGCTGTTGAAGATGTCAGCTTTCGTGTTTTACCCGGACAGATGATTGGTGTAATCGGTCCAAATGGCGCTGGTAAAAGCACTTTGGTTAAAGCGATACTAGGTTTAATTCCGGTTTCAAGTGGGACTATTAAATTTTGTAACTGTCCCATCCACAAGCAATTACGCTCCATTGCTTACGTACCTCAAAGAACCCAGGTAGATTGGGATTATCCGATTACAGTACAGAATGTGGTACTGATGGCTCGTACTGCTAGCACGGGTTGGTTTCGCAAGCCAAGTTTGAAGTCTAAAGAAATAGTTAAATCTGCATTGCATAGAGTAGGGATGTGGGAATTTCGTTTCCGTCAAATCGGTGAGTTATCTGGGGGACAGCAGCAGCGAGTATTTTTAGCTAGAGCATTGGCACAGCAAGCTGATTTATTCTTTTTTGACGAACCATTTGTGGGGATTGATAAAACTACTGAAGATATAATGTTTGACATTTTTAATGAATTAAAAAGCGATGGCAAGATATTAATTTTAATTACTCACGATTTAGGTGAAACTTTAGCTCAATGTGACTCTTTATTATTATTAAACAAATATATTATCGCCGATGGTTCTATGAAAGAAGTTGTTACAACTGAAAATTTACAGCGTGCTTATGGCAATAATATTTTATTTTTAAATCAACAAGATAAATCTGCTTAATCGGTGAGCAGTGAACAGTGAACAGTGAACAGTGAACAGTGAACAGTGAACAGTGAACAGTGAACAATTATCAATTGCCCAATGCCCAATGCCCAATGCCCAACTACCAACTACCAACTACCAACTACCAACTACCAATTACCAATAATGTTAAATTTGCTTTTGGAACCGCTTAGTTTTGGATTTATGCGAGATGCCTTATTAATTGCTGCTAGTTTAGGTATTCTTTGCTCTGTAGTTGGTTCTTATTTGATTGTACAGCGTCAGGGGATATTGGGTGATGTAATTGCTCATGCTGTTTTACCCGGAATTGCGATCGCGATATTTTTAGGGATTGATATTTTCCTGGGTGCGTTTGTTTGCGGGACTTTCAGTACTTTTGTAATTAATTGGATAGAATCGCAGTCTCGGGTCAAAATTGATGCTGCAATGGCTTTGGTGTTTTCTGGTTTTTTAGCGTTGGGTATTATGCTAATTAGCGTACTCGAAAGTAAAGTCGATTTGCATCATTTTTTATTTGGCAATATTTTAGGGGTGACAACAGAAGATGTTTTTAGGACTTTAATAATTACAGTTGTTACCTTATTTTTAGTGAAAATTTGTTATAAGGAATTGCTATTTTATACTTTTGATCCATTAGGCGCACAAGCGAGCGGACTACCAATAAATATTATTAAGTTTGGATTGACAGCAGCAATTACGTTAACAATTATCGCCAGTATGCAAGCTGTGGGAGTAGTGTTAGTAATCTCTTTATTAATTGGTCCTGGAGTTACGGCTTATTTATTAGTAAAAGAGCTTCATCAAATGATGCTTTTAGGTTCAGTAATCGGTATTATTGGTAGCGTTGGCGGTTTATATATTAGTTATTATCAAAACGTGCCTTCGGGAGCGTCGATTGTATTATTTATTTGCGGTTTATTTTTATTAACATTATTATTCAGCCCTTCGCAAGGTATATTAACTCGTCCGAAGGCTAGAAAGATAAAACGTTCTGAAAGAGTTTTGCACGAAGTTACGGAAGTGAAGCGTAGATAGTACTAGTTTTGATTAAATATGACGGGTTTGTAGTTGGCGATTTATCGCTCTACGGGACTAAAGTTCTTACTACAAACCTATCAATTCTAATGCTATCATGATAACGATTATCATTATGATTTAATTTTATGGAAAGTAATCCACCACACCTTTTGAGGAAAATAGATTTAGCAATTATCGGTGCTGGACCTCATGCTCTGACTTTAGTTACACATTTGCTACAGAAACGTCAGAAAATCCGTTCAAAAATTGCGGTGTTTGACCCAAGTGGAAAATGGATGAGTCAGTGGGAGCATCAATTTGCAGTCTTGGAAATACCGCATTTACGCTCTCCAGCTGTTCATCATCCAGACCCTAATCCTTTTGGATTGCGTAAGTTTGCAGAGTCCCGCTCGAATGAGTTTTTCTCTCCCTATGATTTACCAGGAACTCGGTTATTTCATGATTTTTGTCAGGATGTAATTCGTCGTTGGGATTTAGAAAATATAGTTATTGGTGAAAAGATCACTCGAATTCAACCATTAAATAATCCTTTAGGATCGAGCTTTCGTTTGTGGTTGGATTCTGGGAAATCAATATTAGCTCGTCGGGTAGTGTTAGCAACTGGTAGCAGTCAACTACAAATACCGGATTGGATAAGTCAAATTAACCAAAATTATCCCTCAGACAAACTTTGTCATTCTCACTCAGTAGATTTACGTAAACTATATTTAGCTGGTGAAAAAGTATTAATTATTGGTGGAGGATTAACAAGCGGACATTTGGCGGTAGGTGCAATGTCTCGCGGAGCCGAAGTGCAGATATCGATGCGACGACAGTTACAGGAAAAGATATTTGATGCGGATGCTGGCTGGTTGGGGCCAAAATATCTAAAAGGATTTTTTGCAGAATCAAATTTTGAAAAGCGTTTTGAGATGATTCAACAAGCGCGAAATGGTGGTTCTATGACTCCTGCGATGGTAACTCGGTTAAGACGAGAAGTACGTAATGGTAAGTTGAGAATTCAGGAAAACACACAAGTTGTTGAAGCTGAGTGGAAGGATAATCAATGGTTGGTGAAATTTACCAATGGTGAGCAAGAAAGATTTCATCGCATTTGGTTATCTACCGGAACTCGTTTCGATGTCAATTCCGAACCTTTATTAAAGGAAGTTTTACAAGCATATCCGATACCTGTAATCAATGGTTTACCCGTTTTAGATAATAACTTACAGTGGCCCGGTTGTCCGTTATTTATTATGGGTGGGTTAGCAGCTTTACGAATTGGACCGACAGCGAGAAATTTATCAGGTGCAAGAATGGCAAGTGATAAAATGCTCAAGGCGATTATTAAATTTAATGCAGTTCAACATCAATCTAAAATTGCTTAACGAAAAAGATATTGAGCAATATAAAAATCAAAAATGGTCGGCGATTCTAATCCTAAAATTCTACATTTTGATGGATTGACAATGAAGCCACTTCAACTTTCTGATTTTGATTCCCTTGCAGCTATTTGGGCAGATCCAGAAGTGACTAAATTTCTTCCCAGTCGTGGTGTTCCTATTCTTAGAGAAAAAACTGAAAAAGCTCTCGCATCGTTTATTGAACATTGGCAGAAATTAGAATATGGAATTTGGAAAATTATTGAAGATGAAACCGATAAAATGGTTGGTTATTGCGGACTTCGTTATTTAGATGAATTAAACGAAGTTGAGTTGCTTTATGGTTTAGCTAAAGAATATTGGGGAAAAGGGATTGCTACAAAAGCAGCGAAAGTGTCTGTTTTATACGGTTTTGAACGAGCTAATTTAGATAGAATTATTGCGTTGGCTTTACCCGAAAATGAAGCTTCAAAGAAAGTGATAGAAAAAGCAGGTTTTAAATACGAAAAACAAATACATATTTTTAATTTGGATGGTCTTTATTATTCCATAGAACGTTAGGATTCCTATATAAATATACAAGTCACTTGTGCGTTTACAAAACCATTATCTTGTTCCCTATTGCCTATTCCCTATTCCCTACTTGATTATATTTTCGATAGGCTTGGGGAGGAGTACCAACTAAGCGACGAAACTGGGTTGAGAAATGAGCATGACTGCTAAACCCACTTTGGTAAGCCACATCAACGATTGATAATTCTTTATTTACTAATAACTGCTTCGCTTTGTTGATGCGATGATGCATTAAGTATTCACGCGGAGTCTGTCCTGTTGCTTTCTTAAACATCCGCGTAAAGTGGACGCTGCTGTAGCCAGTTAAATTTGCTAAATCGGCGATCGCGATATTTTCTGTATCATTTGCTTGGATATATTCCTGCACTTTTACTAAAAGATGTGTAGGTAACTTGCCGACTTTGGGTATTTGAATTTTTGAAACTGCATAGCTATTTACTAGATGTACGGCTAGCACATTCATCACCGATTCTAAAAAAAGTTTGTTGGAAACACCATGCAATAATTTATCGGTTCGGACGGTTGCTGCTAACTGACGGATGAGCGGATCATCTGAAATTTGAAACTCTAAGATTTCGAGCGAACGTCCTTCAGTGGTTTCAGGAATGCTAGTGGCAATAAATTCTGGCGACAGGTAAAAATTTACTAATTCTCCAGCATTATCAAGCGTCAAACCGTGGGGTTGTCCGGTCGGAACTACAAAACACTGCCCTACCTGTACCGCTTGATGCTTATGTTTTGCTGAAGTAGAATGCCAGGAAGTAATTCCTTTGGCTTGATTAAACGGTACTGTAATCTGATGGGTATGATGTTCGTGGGTATTAAACAAATCTGGTTTTAAGCTGGCATGGTGTAACCCGCTTTGACTATCGAGTAAGAGATGATAGTGGACTGCTTCTCCTGCTTGGCTTGGCACCGCTGGCTTTCCCGTGCGCGAATCAATTTGCATAAAATCCCCGTAATGCTCGATTCTGTAACAAGTATTACGCTTCATTATAATTTTGAAAATGATAAAAAACTTAAAACTGTGGCAAATAGATGAAAGACTAATCGTGTAATTTTTTTGATAATCAAGCTATCAATCGATTTACGAAAAAAGTTTTGAGAGCTTGGAATGAATTTATCTACTCGAAAAATTGCTATTGTCACGGGTGCATCGCGGGGAATTGGAGCAGCAATTGCTAAAAGACTTTCCCTAGAAGGATTTGCGGTGGTTGTCAACTATGCACATAATCGGGAGCAAGCGGTTGCGGTTGTTCGAGAGATTCATGATTTAGGTGGAGATGCAATTGCAGTACAAGCAGATGTTTCTCAATCACAAGATGTGGAATCACTGTTTGATAAGGCTGAGAAAACCTATGGTGGTGTAGATGTTTTGATTAATAATGCGGGTGTTATGGCTCCTAAACCAACCAACATCGCCGATACAGATGATGAGCTATACGACAAAATCTTTAACATCAACACTCGTGGAACATTTTTTACCTTGCGACAAGCTGCTCGACGCTTACGTAATAGCGGACATATTGTTAACTTTTCAACCAGCGCTATTGGTCTAGCAATGCCGGGTTACGCTATCTATTCCGGTGCAAAAATCACGGTGGAAATCTTTACCAACATTATGGCAAAGGAATTACGGGGACGGAATATTACCGTTAATGCCATTGCTCCCGGACCAACAGCAACCGAATTATTTTATCAAGGCAAATCCGCAGAATTGATTGAAAATTTTGCTCGCAAAGCACCTTTAGAGCGTTTGGGACAACCCAATGATATTGCTAGCGCAGTGGCTTTTTTAGTCAGTCCGGAAGGTAGTTGGGTAAACGGTCAAATTATCCGAGTCAATGGCGGAATTGTCTAATCTAAAAAACTTCTAAAACAATAAAAGAAAGTCATTATGGCAAATGCAAAAAATAAAGTCATTGTTATTACTGGAGCTAGTAGTGGTATTGGCGAAGCGAGTGCCAAGTTACTAGCTCAGAACGGCGCAAAAGTATTTTTAGGAGCGCGACGAACCCAAAAGCTAGCCAAGATTGTCGAAGAAATTCGCGATAGCGGTGGCACAGCAGAATACAAAGCTTTGGATGTTACCAACCGCAAGGCTATGAAAGAGTTCATTCACTTTGCTAAAGACCAGCTTGGTCGCGTTGATGTCATCTTTAACAATGCTGGTGTAATGCCACTTTCTCCAATGAATGCCTTGAAAGTCGAGGAATGGGACAAGGCGATCGCCGTCAACATCTGTGGTGTGTTAAATGGAATTGCAGCAGGTTTGCCAATCATGGAGGCACAAGGCCAAGGTCAATTTATCAACACAGCATCAATCGGCGCACACATTGTAGTTCCTACTGGTGCAGTTTACTGTGCTACCAAATATGCCGTTTGGGCAATTTCGGAAGGACTACGACAAGAATCACAAAATATTCGCGTTACTACCATCTCTCCTGGAGTCGTGGAAACTGAACTAGGCTCTGATATTACTGAAGAGTCAGCAAAAGATGCTTTGCAGGAATTTCGCAAGATTTCGCTCAGCCCAGATGCAATCGCTAGAGCGGTCTTATACGCGGTATCTCAACCCGATGATGTTGACGTGAATGAAATCATTGTCCGACCGACAGCCAGCGCATTCTGAAGAGAATCAGTCAAAGCATGAAACCGTTATTTTAGCCATACAAAATTTACGAAAAATGGAAATGCCTAACAAGCTGAATCCTGCAAGCACTAAACCTGTTTACCAAGATGTGAATCTGCTGATTGTTGTTAGCGTGACGCTGATGGAAATTCTGGGAACAATGAGCGTCAATCCTGTATTACCTGGAATAGCTCGTGAATTTGAACTATCCCCACAGCAGATTGGTTGGGTAACTACTGCGTTTGTTGTTCCTATTGCCATCGGAGGTATTATATGTGGTGTCTTATCTGACCGCTTTGGTCGCAAAACTATTTTAGTTCCGTCACTGTTTCTGTTTGCTATTGCCGGAGTTGCCTGTGCTTTTGCTGCCAATTTTCAAGCCCTGTTGGCATTGCGGTTTTTGCAAGGGGTTGGAGCGGCGAGTTTAGAAGCTCTACCATTGACGCTGATTTGCGATTTATATACTGGGAAGCAATTGACCGCAGCAATGGGATTTAATGCCAGCGCCATTGGGCTGAGTTTGGCAGTGTATCCTTTGCTAGGTGGTGGATTGGCATCAATGGGATGGCGTAACGCATTTGCATTACCTTTAGTAGCGTTTCTCGTGGGAATTTGGTTGTGGAAATCGCTGCGACTTCCGGAACAGCAGCACTACGAAAATTTTAATTTCTGGGTTTATTTTAAAGATGTTTGGAGCAGTATTCGTCGCGGTCGGGTGATTAAGCTTTTACTTATAATAGTCGCACTTTTTGTTCTCATGTTTGGTGCTTACTTAACCTATATTCCTACTGTCGCAGAGTCTCTCGGTGCTTCTGAAATCGAAATCGGCATCTTGTTAGCAAGTATGGCAGTTTTTTTTGCTTTAACTTCATCACTATTGGGATTTTTGACACAATCGCTTTCTGAACTGACTTTAATTAAAATTTCCTTCTCGATTTACACATTGGCATTGATTATAACCCCTTCAATTGAGCATATCTGGATGCTATTAGTTCCCAGCGCTCTTTTTGGAATCGCACATGGAATTGTCTATCCCACAACTCAAGCACTCTTGGCAGAATTAGCTCCCAACCATAACCGGGCAGGTTTTATGGCAGTGGCAGCAATTGCAACACCTCTAGGACAGGCAATCGGGCCTGTATTAGCAGGATTAGCATTTAGCGCTTGGGAAATGAGAGGGGTGTTTTATGCAGGTGCATTTTTAGCAATCGCGACCTTGGGTTCACTCAAATACTTGATACCTCGCACAAGATAGTCAAATAACATCAAAGAATTTCTAACGACAAACAACAGGTGTGGTTGGGAAAAAACATTCAGTTTCAATTTTATGAAGAACTAGAAACCATCGATTTAGTTGTCGGTAATGTTGCCCAATGGTTTAACGTTCGCGCTGAAAAAATTAATTGAGAATTGGAGAAAAAATAATGAATTTGAATAAATTCACAAAAATCGCAATTACTGCAATGACTGGACTTTTGGTAACTACAGCAGTGGTTGCTAAGACAGATTCACAATGGATGGATGCATCACCGCTTCCTGTAGAAACCCAAGAGATTTATGCTGATGTCAGAAACGATAAGATATACACCCTTGGTGGCTTGTCTGAAGGTGCAAAGACTGTTTTAAATGATTTTCTGGAATACGATGCTGCTGAAAATGTATGGACTAAACTAAGCCCCTTACCAGAAGCACGACATCATATTGCTGTTTCTATTGTTGGGGATAAACTTTATGGAATAGGTGGTTTCAGAGGAGGATTTCCTAACTGGGAAGCCCAAAGCACCGTATTTGTTTATGACTTTAACAAAGAGAAATGGACCCAAAGCACACCTTTACCACGACCGCGTGGTGAGCATACGACTACAGTAATAGATGGAAAAATTTATGTAATTGGTGGTCGGTATAAAAGAACGCCTGATTCTGCAAACTTCAACGATCATTTCGATACTTCTAGCATGTTAGTTTTCGACCCTATAACTAAAGTATGGTCGTCCGCTCCCGATGTTCCTACCGCCCGAAATAGCCACGCTTCTGCGGTTATTGATGGAAAAATATACGTTGTAGGGGGGCGACAGTTTAAAAAACAAGCAGATGGCAACTATGCAAACGTTAATGTCGCAAATCTTGAGGTATACGACCCAAAAGAAAAACGTTGGCAAACACTCTCCCCGCTACCCAAAGCCGCAGGTGGTATATCCGCTGCAGTTGTAGATGGAAAACTGTATGTCTTCGGAGGTGAACAATGGGTTCCAGAACAAACGGTTATTGCCGAAGCTTGGGTTTATGACCCAGCGTTAGATAAGTGGGATTCGGTACCAGATATGAAAGTTCCGCGTCACGGTACAGCGGCAGGGGCGGTCGGTAGCCAAATTTACGTGTTTGGTGGAGCAACAGAAACTGGAGCCGGTGCTGTTAGTACAAATGAGACTCTCTTAGTGCGCTGATCGGAGCTTCAGGATACTGCTCTGTAAAGTATGGACAACCCGGACGGTTGACTCTTACAACTCTTACTTCCTGTTTCTACCGGAGCATGGGAGCGGTTATCCGTCCACAGGCTTTCAGGGTTCCCATTAAAAATTTTTTCTTTTAAAAAATTTTTTAATGGGTTCCCTTTCAAGGACAAGCCGTCCTCGATTATTTTAAA
>JBCCLY010000033.1:0-13192 GCA_039026655.1 Cyanobacteria bacterium P01_C01_bin.38
AGAATCAACCAGTCCACGGAGGTGGACTTTGCCTGTGTAGTAGCGGTTTTAACCGCCGGATACTTTTCAAACATCCTCTTACCTCCGCGTACCTTTGCGCTTACCTCCGCGCACCTTTGCGTTTCAATAAAAGGGATAATTTTAAAAATCCCTCCTCTTAACCTATGATAGAGCCTAAAATTCTTATCGATTCCCCACACCACAACGCTGAATGTCCCCTTTGGCATCCCCAGCAACAGTATCTTTACTGGACAGATATCCCCCAAGGCAAACTATATCGCTACAATCCACAAACAGATTCTCACGCCCAAATCTATTCAGGGGAACCCGTTGGTGGTTTGACTCTTCAAGCTGATGGCGCTTTACTCTTATTAAAAACCAAAGGAACCATCGAACGCTGGGAAGAAGGTAAAATTACCACATTAATTAACGAAATTCCCTCAGAAACACACACTCGTTTCAACGATGCCATAGCCGATCCGATGGGAAGAGTTTTTTCCGGTACAATGGTCACACAAAAAGATAAAGGAAGACTCTATCGCATAGATACCGATGGTTCGATTCATGTAATTTTAGAAGAACTTTTAGTTCCTAACGGTATGGGTTTTTCTCCCGACTTAAAATATTTTTACCTTACCGATTCCGATACTCGTACAATTTATCGTTTTGATTACAACCAACAAACCGGTGATATTACCAATCAAACAAATCATATACTTATCCCCGAAGATGATGGAGTTCCCGACGGAATGACAGTTGATAGTCAAGGTTACATTTGGTCGGCTCGTTGGGATGGAAAACATTTGTATCGTTACGCTCCTGACGGTACCGAAGTCTTACGTATAGAATTACCGGCTTTAAAAGTTAGCTGTATGGCTTTCGGCGGTTCAGACTACAGCGAACTTTATGTTACCACCGCTGGAGGTTATGACCGTTCTACAGAAGGTGCTGGTGCCGGAGCAATTTTTCATCTACAACCTGGTGTCAAAGGAGTGCCAGAATTTAGATCGCGGATTTTGTCCTAAATATATAAATTCTAAAGATTAAATAACTTTTTTGTTACCAATTAAAGTTCGTAGTTGGCGCTTTAGCGCTCCGAGGAAGCGAAGACAGCGCCAACTACAAACCCTCCATAACTTATGTGGTGAAGTACTAGTAAAAATTATTTAGATTAATTTCCCGTTGCAAAATATTTCTATAGACTGATTTGGTTTCTCTATAGTTATTATCGCGTTAATCTGATAGTGAAAACACTGCTTACCAAATTAGGGGAAACATGGCAGCAGAAGGGCATAGTTTAATTTTGGATTTTACCAAAGTTTTGGGGGCATCGGCGCTGGGTGGATATATCGCGAATAAGTTGCGTCAACCTGTTTTACTCGGTTATCTTGTTAGCGGATTTATTGTAGGTCCTTTTGGCTTAAAGTTATTAAACGATGACGATCTAATTAAATCTTTAGCCGAATTTGGTGTTGCTTTTCTTCTGTTTGCTTTGGGTGTGGAATTTTCTTTAACTGAACTTAAAAGGGTTAAGGATATTGCTATTAGTGGTAGTTTGCTGCAAATTGGATTAACTACGACTTTAGTAACGCTAATTACTGTTATCTTCGGTTTGGCTTCGGGATTACCTCAAGGAATCTTTTTAGGTACTGTATTTTCCCTTTCTTCGACAGCAGTAGTTTTAAAAACACTTACGGAAAAAGGAGAAACTTATACACTCCACGGTCAAATTATGTTGGCGATTTTAATCGTTCAGGACTTGGCTTTAGGTGTAATGTTAGCTATTTTGCCAGCCTTAAAACAACCTGAAAATCTTATCCCGGCTTTATCTCTGGCTTTAGCGAAAGTCATCGGATTTGGCGCGATCGCCTTTATTTTAAGTCGTTGGGTTATACCGCGTTTGATTCGCAATGTTGCGGCAACTCAAAGTGATGAATTATTCTTATTAACGATTATCGCTTTGTGTTTGGGAGTTGCTTTAACTACAGCAGCGCTCGGTCTTTCTATTGAGATGGGCGCTTTCGTGGCAGGGTTAATGATTTCGGAAATTGATTATGCAGATCATGCCTTGGCTAAAGTTTTACCATTACGAGATACTTTTGCCAGCTTGTTTTTTGCTTCTATCGGAATGCTAATCGATCCGAAGATTTTAATTGATAATTTTGCGCTTATTTTGGGTTTAGTAAATTTAGTAATGATAGGTAAAGCTGTAATCATATTTCCTATCGTGCTGAAATTTGGCTACTCTGTAAAAACAGCAGTAATTACCGCTCTTGGCATCAATCAAATTGGTGAGTTTTCGTTTGTATTGGCAGTAACAGGTTTAGATTTAGAATTAATTTCTCAAGATACTTATCTATTACTTCTAGGTACCACCGCAATCACATTGATTATTACTCCCGTTTTATTAGAAAGAGCGCCTAAAATAGCCAATTTACTTACAAAAACGGCATTTTTTAGAAAATATCTACAGGGTTTTGAAGCACCAAAAAGCCTATCAATTCCAGAAACCATTGATTCTCACGTAGTTGTAGCAGGTTACGGTAGAGTAGGGCAAGTTGTAGTTAAAATATTGCAAAGCCAAGGTTATCCCCTTGTCGTTATGGATAACAGTGAACCAGCTATTCAGAGACTTAGAAACAGAAAAATACCTTATTTATTCGGCGATGCAGATTCCGAATTAGTTTTAGAAAAAGCCTATTTAGAAAAAGCCAAAGCCTTAGTAATTGCCTTACCAGATCCAGCAAGCACAAGGTTACTACTAGAACGCGCTTTGTCAATCTCTCCAGAGTTAGATATTATAGTGCGATCGCACTCTGATAAAGAGATAGATGTTCTAACTCAAATGGGTGCAAAGGAAGTTGTACAACCAGAATTTGAAGCAGCGTTAGAATTAGGAACTCATTTACTCAAAAGTTTAGGTGAGGAGGAAGATCAAATTCGCACCGTTATCAGCGATATTCGTATTGATAGATATATGAGTATTCGACCAGATAAATAATCAATTATCAATTAACAACTACCAACTACCAACTACCAACTACCAACTACCAATTAACAATCCCCAATGCCCCATGCCCAATCCCCAATCCCCAACCCCCAAATCTTCAACCGAACTGGTAATATCCTGGGAAGCTTTACCCGAAGATTTTCAGCTTGAGGATGAACCAGTGGAAAATACTGGACAACCACTTTTAGCAGGTGCATTACGGGAAAGTTTAGAAGTATCTGGGTTTATTCAACCCCAAATGCTGATTGCTTCAAATTTTGGACTTTGTGCGACAATTAACGGACTATTTATTGCTAAAGCTCCAGATTGGGTTTACGTTCCCTCAGTAAAATCGATTCAAGATAACCGTAGAAGTTATACACCATTATTAGAAGGTGATATTCCTGCGGTGGTGATGGAATTTTTATCGGAACGATACGGTGAAGAATATTCGGTTAAACGAACTTATCCACCAGGAAAATGGTTTTTCTACGAACAAATTTTGAAAGTACCCGTTTATATTATCTTCGATCCAAATGGGGGCTTACTAGAATTTTATCAACTTGAAAACGGACGGTATGAATTACAACAGCCAAACCCCGAAGGTAGACATTTTATCGCTTCGATGAATTTATTTTTAGGAACTTGGCAAGGTACAAAAGAAGCTCGAACCGGATATTGGTTACGCTGGTGGAATGAAGCAGATAAAATGTTACCTTGGGCAGTAGAATTAATTGAGCAAGAACGTCAACGTGCAGAGCAAGAAAGCCAACGTGCAGAGCAAGAAAGCCAACGTGCAGAGCAAGAAAGCCAACGTGCAGAGCAAGAGCGTCAACAAAAAGAAAAATTAATTGCTTATTTATTATCTCAAGGAATTGACCCAGATAATTTACCTAATTAAGCCAAATATATTTTTTAATAGGTAGTCAAACCTTTTGTGCTGCCTATTTCCTGCATAACAAAATATTAAATCAAATGTTGGCACAGGTTTTGTTGCACTAGAGCAAGAAGCTTTATACAAAATATTGAGGAACACAAAATTCGATAGAAACACCCGGTAACTACAACCGGCTTACTTAGATTCTCAAAGCTAATTTCTGTTGATGAAAAACACTCAAAGCGAGAGTACTATACTAGTAAGCGTCAATTAACTTGTTATTTTCCGCTAAAGCCCTAGAAGCTAACCACATATCAGCAACATCATATTTTAATAAGACGGTTTCATGCTTGGCATTACAGGAAGCTTTAAGTGTCTTAGTCTTGCTATTATTTTTCACAAGTTTAGCTTGGTAACTATAAACCGAGCCGTCGGGTTTCTCTAAAGTTAACTCTGCTAAAACCTTACTCTTATCAGCACTTTGCTCGACAATTCTACCTGCTGCTTTAAAATTAAACCAATCCCATCCATAGCGCAGAATCAATTCTCTTTCTACAATTTGAATCGATCTTGGTAAGATTCCCCAACCGCGATAAATATCTTTGAAACGCTTGATATCACCAGTATGAGTCAATATTGACTTAAAAGATTCTAGATCGAGATTGCCGTAATACCTTCCTTGTGGCAAGTCTATCATTGTTGGTGCAAATCTATGTCCCCCGAAGTGGCTCGATTTCCATATTCTCACGTTATCTAAACCCAAATCTGAGATGATATTTTTTGCGTGAAAATAAAATGGATTTCCGTATCTAGCACAGCATCGATCGTGACTACCGTGAGTGCAAACTAATATATCTCTTTTCGTAGTTACATCCATCTGATACTTGAGATTTTTTGCCCATAACCATTTTTTTATAGTCGGTGCAGCTTGTTCGATATTTTCTAGCTTAAATTCTCTTTTGAAATATCCTTTACCACCTCCTTCTTCTTGGTGATAAATCAAAAGAGTTGTCGAATTTACTTTATGCGATACATCGTTAGCAATTAATTGAAATTTAATCGGCAATTTAGCCTGTTTTGCTTCTTTGGCTAATAACCTTAAATTGTCGGGAACCCATTTAGAACTGAAAGCATCCGAATGCCAGGGGGGTGGACATTCTATTAAAACATAAGCTTGATTGTTAGTAGCAGTACCAACAATATCTTCTCCAACTTCTCGTGAAATATCAGAACAAAAAATTTTTTTCATCTAACTTACATGGGTAGTGTCTTTTTACAAAAAGAATATTACGCATAGAGATAGTTAAATTTACTATCAATTTCGACAAAAATCCTGATTACTACAAACATTTCTCAATATTATTTCGTTGCAATATCTCTGTCTTCTGACAAAAAACATTTTTTAAACAACCAAATTTATTCATTTTTTAAAGCCTCATAAACTTTTTATAACACTTTCCTTATTAAAAGTCTCTGAGGCTAGAAAAAATGTTACTAATGGCTTAAATAGCAAACCAAAATTAAGATTTTACTTCCTAAGATAGTTATTAAATCAGTAGTATTATGTATTTCTTCAACGCTTATTGTTTGAGTTCTCGTGTTTTTACTTAGAAATCTGCTAATTGCTTCGGGATTATACATCTGGTTTTTGATTTATTTATACATATTACTATACTTCAATAGAACTTATATATACCCTCAACACTTGAGTATCCAAGTAAATCTCGATAGTTTTTACAATCAAGACTGAAAGCATATCTAAATTTTTTATGAAAGCAGTAGTTAAAAAAGCTACTCAAACCTTTACTTAGTTTCCACATTTTTAATCGTAATCATAATTTTGAACAGTTTTACTAATCACAATGTCACTATATCCAATTTATTGTGAATATTGCAAATTATTCTCAATAAAGCACAAAAAAAATTGAGAAATAAATTTGTTTTAGAAAAGAAAATTAAGACGAGTATAGGGTGCCTACTAGGCATTAGTCTTAAATCGATAGCTTTATACAAGTATGCCAGTGAAACAAATATGAATAGTTTCCCGATTCTTGCTTAAGCTGATGAATTCCTATCTTTTCCAAGTAGGAGCTAAACTTTACATCCGAATTTAACCGATGTATGTATAATTTTCAAGTATTTAATAATTCCTTAGCTTTGACTTACGTATAGTCAACTAAGAATTTAATGTAAATACAAATATACTTCCGAGAATTCACTTAAGTAAGATTACAATTGTGTATTCTTCTATTTTATTTAAATTGCCTATGTAACTCAGATATTATCGTCATGTTTTTTAGTTTTAAATAGATATTAAAACTAAAAAACATGACTCATCGGTACTTGGTATGCTTAAAAAATAGTTGAGAAAGGGTTGGGGGGAATAGTAATAAAACTAATTATTTACGATCAAAACTAATTGATAACGCTAATTTATTAAAGCATGGTAAGTTTTTCAAGCTTTTAATTCAGATTTTTAGCATACCATGTCCTCAAGAAGCAAAAAGCTTGATTACACCAAAACACTGAAATCTTTTGTTATGTATACATCAAGAATTTTTATTGACATTTTGTTAGATAGCTGCATTTGTTTGAGAATCAAGAAACGTCCATAGCTGCAAATCTGCAAAATCGGAAATTGCCATAAAAGCACCAAATTCTTTTAAAGCTTCTGGGGTTTGAGTAGAAGCCATACCAAAAGTGCGAATACCTGCGGTGATTGCGGAGCTAATTCCGGAAGCAGAATCTTCTATTGCTATAGCTTCTTCTGCATTTAGCCCTAATCTTTCCAGAGCTACTTTGTAAGGAGTAGGATCTGGTTTCGCTGCCGCTTCTTCTCCTGCTAAAATTATGATGTCGAAAGCTTCTTTTATTTGCAAAGCTTCCAGCATAAAATATGCGTTAAGTCTGGGAGCGTTGGTAACTAAAGCACGTTTCAGATGATGCTTTTTACTCCAATCTAATAATTTTGAAAATCCATTTATAGGTTTAAGTAACGAAGCTTGATTGCGAAATCTCGCTTCTTTTTCTTCTGCGAATTGTTCCTTTTTTTCTATCGATAGATGCGGTAATAAGTCTTGAATGATATTTGGATTTAATCTACCGCTAATATTCGATTTATATATTTCCTCATTAATTTCTACATTATATTCAAGCAACATCTTTTGCCAAATTTGATAATGTATTGGATCGGTGTTGACAATTGTTCCATCTAAATCGAATAATATTGCAGCCAACATAATTTGTTTTCCTTAATTATAAATAAATATAAACTTTAATAAAAAAGCTTACATTATTTTGTGCTTTTGCGTAACAATTGCTGTATCGAAGTGAAGAAAAAACTATAATCAAATCTTATGAAATCTGACAACCTATGGTAACTAGCGTGTGTACGGGTAGAAGAAATAATCTACCCCTACCCGTTTACTTAACTAAAAATTTTAAAAATTGAATAAAGAATCAAGTCTTAATTGAACTTTGGTTAACAGTGTTGGGAACCTAGTTTATTTTAGGAAAAGCATGATTCTTTCGTTAGAGGATGTTTGAAAAGTATCCGGCGGTTAAAACCGCACGCCATTTGCTACAACGCGGCGGCAGTTGCTTCAAGTCGGGGAACCCGCCCAACGCACTGCCTTGGGAACCCGCGCAACGCAATGGCTCTACTACACAGGCAAAGTCCCTCCGGGTATCTCCCTCCGGGAGACGCTCCGCTAACGCGCTTATTGGGGGATGGAAACCGACACCCCAAACTAGTCTCACCACCTCCGTGGACTGGTTGATTCTAAACCCGTGCAGACGGGTGCCGGTTTGTGTAGACGCGGTTTCAACCGCCAGTTCGAGTATTTAATTAGACTTTTCAAACATCCTCTTATATGATGAGCTAGAAACCGGGTTTCTTTAGGCTTAACGAGAATGGTATATTCCCATTACCTATTCCCTATTCCCTATTCCCTTTTCCTAATTACTATTTTCAAAGCCAACCTAATTATACATTTGCCATAATGTCTCTTGTATAATGGGTATCACGAACTTTTTAATAAGACATTTAACATAAAAAGTAATATAGAACCAATTTTTTATCATCAAATGTCAAAGGCTAAACAAGATTTTCGCGTTGATGACTTAAGAATTCAGATTTATAATTCAGAAGCTGAACTTGCTTTATCCGCAGCAACAATTATTCAACAAGATTTACAGCAAATTCTTAAACAAAAGCAAACCGCTACAGTATTGTTTGCAACGGGTAATTCTCAGCTAAAATTTTTAGATGCTTTAGCTAAATTAAATAATATTGATTGGTCGCGAGTGATATGCTTTCATTTAGACGAATATTTAGCAATATCAGAAGATAATCCTTCAAGCTTCCGATATTATTTACGAAAACGTATAGAAAAACCTAATTCACCTCAGAAATTCCACTATATAGAAGGTAATACATTGCAGCCTTTGCAAGAGTGCGATCGCTATTCCAAATTACTTACGGCACAAGATATTGATTTATGTATGTTGGGAATCGGAGCAAACGGACATTTAGCTTTCAACGAACCAACTGTAGCGGATTTTAACGATGCTTACAAGGTCAAACTAGTAAAATTAGATTCAGTCAACCATCAGCAGCAAGTAAATCAAGGGCATTTTCCCAACATAGAAAGCGTACCAAAATATGCTTTTACCCTTACTATACCAATGATTTGTGCCGCAAAAAAAATAATTTGTCTCGCACCGGGAAAAGGTAAAGCCAAAATAGTCAAACAATTATTAGAAGGAGAAATTACCGAAGAATTCCCCGCATCAATTCTCCGCAAACAGCCGCAAGCAAATTTATTCTTAGATGCAGAAGCTGCCGAACAATTAACAATTAACAATTAACAATTAACAAATAACTTTTAAGTTCGTAGTAAGGAATTTATTCCTTATCTAAAGCGATAAATCGCTTACTACGAACCAAGAAATATTAAATAAATTATAGATAATCCACACCTTCCAGATGAAAACTCCGGCTCTTCCACACTTAGTATGCTTAAAAAAACATTCAAAAAAGGGAAGAGGGAATAGGGAACAGGGAACAGCGAAAAAAGATTTTTCTAAATAAATTTAATCAACAGATCGGATAATTATGCTTCACAGCAGGAGTTTCAGCTTTATTTTACAAAATTTAAGCATACTATGTGCTGATGAACCAAAACTCCTAACTCCTAACTCCTAACTCCCAACTCCCAACTCCTAACTCCCAACTCCTAACTCCTAACTGATTAATATCCGCTTAAAATTCCTTTGCGTTTAGCTTCTTTCTCTGCAACTCGAAATAAAAATAATCCGATTGAAAAATATACAATACCGTTAAGAAAAGCAATAATTAGAGTTATTAAATTTAAACTTTCACCCCTTGCCATCAAGCTGCGTAATAAACCAGCACCGGGAGTCATTGGGATTAAAAGTGCTAAATATTTCGGCGTACCAGTCCATGTTTCTGTAGGAATAGTTAGTAAAAATAATAGTGGAAATAAAAGTAAAGGAAGTAATTGCTGTACGCGCTTTATAAGTAAAGATATAGAACCTATGATAAAAGCAAAACCATATGCTCCTAATAAAATTGAAATAAAAGGTAGAACTAATAATGGTGGAAAATATAGACTACTACCTGTTAGTAAGATAATAATAAAAAGAATCAGAACTATTTTTAATACTTCCAAGGTTAAATAAGCCAATCCTCGCATCAAAAATACTTTTACAGCACCGTAACGCGAGAGAAATAATTGCTCTAAAGTACCAGTTTGGGCTTCGTTTTGCAATCCTCCAGCAATATTCCCCATCACAAAGTTGACTAAAACCCAAAGCACGTACCCAACTATAATTGAATCGAGCCTATCTCCCAATTGAAAACTAGAACCCGCAATATAACCAGCCCCTAAAAAAAGACCATAAAATATGGCAGTAGTGAATATAATTTGTGATATAGATTCGACTGGATAGCGACGAAATTGTATCCAACTACAGCGAAGTTCCGCAAAAAATAATTTTAACATTGTTGGTTGATAGTTGTTAGTTGATAGTTGTTAGTTGATAGTTGATAGTTGTTAGTTGTTAGTTGTTAGTTGTTAGTTGTTAGTTGTTAGTTGTTGTTTCTTGTTCCCAGACTCCGGCTGGGAACGAAATTCTAGAGGCTTTCTTGTTCCCAGACTCCGGCTGGGAACGAAATTCTAGAGGCTTTCTTGTTCCCAGACTCCGGCTGGGAACGAAATTATAGAGGCTCTGCCTCAAATAAGGCAAAGCCATGTCATAAGAATTATTTCCTATTACCAATTACCTATTCCCCATTACCCATTCCCCTCTTTCACCAACTTCAAAAATATCTGTGTTAAATCGGCTTCTGATTTTTCTACAACTTTTAACTCTAAAGGTTCGAGTATATTAAATACTTTATAGATAAATTCTGGCTGATTGACATAAATAATTTTTTTTTCCTCCACCTTTACACCCATTCTTTCTAATTCGATAATTCTAACTTCATCCAATAAAGATTCCATTTCTATTTTATAAGCTTTACCAGAAAACTTCCGAATCAATTCATCAGTTGGTAATTCCGTTATAATTTCACCCTTTTGAATAATTGCGATATTATCAGCAAGTTGTTCGGCAATATCTAATTGGTGAGTTGTTAATAAAATCGCGCAACCAGAAGCAGCAATTTCTCTAATTAAAACTTTAACATCTTCAGTTGCTTCAACATCAAGCCCTAAAGTAGGTTCATCTAATAATAAAATTTCTGGTTGGTGAACTAATGCCACAGCAAAAGCTAATTTTTGCTGCATTCCTCGCGAAAGTTGTTGTACTGCGGTACGTCGTTTGTGCTGCAATCCAAATCTTTCTAAAAGTGCAATTCCCGATTTACGTGCTTGAGCATGAGTAAGTCCTTTTAATACTCCAAAATATTCTAAATTTTCTTGAGGAGTCAATCGCCAATAAACATTACGATTTCCTTCTAAAACAGCACCAAGTTTTTCTAACGCACGAGGATTTTTATGAGGATTGATTCCCGATATTTTTGTCCAGCCGAAATCGGGTTTAATTAATCCCGCCATCATTTTAATACTTGTGGTTTTACCCGCACCGTTGGGACCTAAAAAAGCCATCACTTCCCCAGATGCAATATTTAAAGAAACATTTTTTACTGCTTCTACTATTTGATTATTAAGTTGGTAAGTTTTTTTAAGACAACTAGCTTCGAGAGCAATCATATGGATTTAGAGGGAATGGGGAGTAGGGAGTAGGGAGTAGGGAGTAGGGAGTAGGGAATAGGGAATAGGGAACAGTGATAAGAAAAATAATGTATATCAGAAGAGCCACAATTGCGGCATATTAATTTTATTAGGTTTGTAGTTGGGACTTTAGTCCTAAATAGTCGCGATAAATCGCTTACTACTCACATCTTGCACCAGTGTCAGAAACCCGGTTTCTTGTCCGTCAAATAACCTGCACAATAGTGTTTTCACGAGCAGAAACCGGGTTTCTTTGGGCGGCGTTGCGAATGGTGCAAGATATCAGTTACTACAAACTTTGCTTTTCTGTCTTTTACCTTATTACCTACTGCCTACTCCCTACTCCCTACTCCCTATAAATTTAATTATTGACAACTTTTATATTAGTATCCGTTTGTGAACTACTTACCTCCATTACCGTATCAGTTTCCTCTGTTCCCATTCTGGCAGCTTTTTCGGGGCATGGTTTGTTTGCATGATAATTCATCGCCGCAACTTGATTGTTTTCATCTATACATACTTCTAAACGCCCGTGAGGCAGTACTGTTAATTCGGTTTCAAATCCATGCCATTTTTCAACTTGTTCGTAAACAAAACTCGCTACCAGTTCGCTCATTCTACTTTCGCGAGTAGTGCCGAGGATAACCGGGATAAAAATATTACTCATGTTGATTATTATTGGCGAACATAAAAAAAATATACTTAAATCAATTAAATAGAAATATTTGTTGATTTTTTTTCATGTTTAAATATCTGTTTTACTGCCATCATAAATATAATTACTTGCTTGATATTTTTTTCGTTGGTATAAAAGATTAAGAGCTTCATAAGCTAAAAATAAGAGATAGTAAATTTTTTTAACTTTTGGCTCGCTTTTATACCCGATCTGTTTTATATTTTGTTTTTTAAAATTGAAAATATAGTCTGCTTAACTACCCACCGTAAATTCTTTGAAGGTTAGTAAAACATGAATTCTTATCTAGCAGCTGCTATCCAAATGACTAGCGTGCCCGATTTACAGCAGAATTTGGCACAGGCTGAAGAATTGATTGATGTAGCCGTGCGTAGAGGTGCCCAGTTATTAGGTTTACCAGAAAATTTTTCGTTTATGGGAGAAGAAAAAGAAAAGCTTGTACAAGCCGAAGTCATTGCCAAAGAAACTCAAATTTTCCTCAAAAAAATGGCGCAGCGTTACCAAGTGAGTATTATTGGTGGTGGTTTTCCCGTACCTTCGGATGAAGTTGACAAGGTTTTTAATACTGCTTCGCTGATAGATTCCAATGGTGAGGAATTATCGCACTATCGCAAAGTACATTTATTTGATGTAAACGTTCCCGACGGTAACACTTATCGAGAATCTACTACGGTAATGGCTGGTAAAGAGCTACCATTAATATATTCTTCAAAACAATTTGGAAATATCGGACTTTCAGTTTGTTACGATGTTCGCTTTCCTGAAGTTTACAGACATTTATCAAAACAAGGTGCCGACGTAATGTTTGTCCCCGCAGCTTTTACCGCTTTTACTGGTAAAGATCATTGGCAAGTATTATTACAAGCCCGCGCCATTGAAAACACTTGCTACATAATTGCTCCAGCCCAAACAGGTATACATTACAACCGTCGTCAAACTCATGGACACGCTATGATTGTCGATCCTTGGGGAATGATTTTAGCCGACGCTGGCACACAACCTGGAGTGGCGATCGCCGAAATAAATCCCGCCAGAATTGAACAAGTGCGCCGTCAAATGCCCAGTTTGGAACATCGGGTATTTTAGGGAGTAGGGAGTAGGGAGTAGGGAGTAGGGAACAGCGAATAAGCTGATGTGCAGCTAAATTATATAATTTAAAAATGCGAACATTTTGTAGTGCGGGCCGAACAGCCCGCTAGAAAAATACAAATTAAATGTGCTACAGCTTAGGAAAAATCGAGCATACTATGTACTGAAGAAGTAAAGTTTTAAATCATTTGTAAGAATCAACAAACCCGGTATCTTTGATACCGGGTTTTTGTGTTTTAACTTACATTTACATTAACCAAAATCTTTCTTTTTCCTCTGTTCCC
>JBCCLY010000034.1:0-13121 GCA_039026655.1 Cyanobacteria bacterium P01_C01_bin.38
GCCGAAGCCTTAGAATGGCAGATTCAAAAGTTAGGAAATTTGCTTAAAAAGCCCGTAAAAATCATGGAAGTTTGCGGGGGACATACACATTCTATTTTTAAATACGGTATAGAAGAACTTTTACCACCTTCAGTTGAATTAATTCACGGCCCCGGTTGTCCTGTATGCGTAATGCCAAAAGGTAGAATAGATGATGCTATTTATATAGCTCAAAATCCAAACGTTATTTTAACAACTTTTGGCGATACAATGCGGGTGCCCGGATCGAAAATCAGTTTACTGCAAGCGAAAGCGCAAGGTGCTGATATTCGTATGGTTTATTCGCCATTAGATTGTTTGCAAATTGCTAAAAATAACCCTGACAAAGAAGTAGTATTTTTCGCAATTGGCTTTGAAACAACAGCACCAAGTACGGCATTTACAATTCTACAAGCAGCAGCAGAAAACATCAATAATTTTAGTATGTTTAGCAATCACGTATTAGTGATTCCCGCACTCAAAGCACTATTAGATAATCCCGATTTACAGTTAGATGGTTTTGTAGGGCCAGGTCATGTCAGTATGGTAATTGGGACAAATCCTTATGAGTTTATTTCCCAAGAATATAAAAAACCAATCGTGATTTCTGGCTTTGAACCTTTAGACATTTTGCAATCAATTTGGATGTTATTGTGGCAACTTGTAGAAAATCGCTGCGAAGTAGAAAATCAATATAGCCGCTTAGTTGAAGCAGAAGGAAATCAACAGGCAATAAAAGCTATTAATAAAGTATTTGAAGTACGAAAAACTTTTGCATGGAGGGGATTAGATGAAATACCATACTCCGGTTTAAAAATTCATCCCGAATATGCAAAATTCGATGCTGAAACTAAATTTAATATTCCCAACTTAAAAATACCAGATCACAAAGCCTGTCAATGCGGAGAAATTCTCAAAGGAGTTTTAAAACCTTGGGAATGCAAAGTATTTGGAACAGCTTGCACCCCAGAAAAACCCATCGGCTCATGCATGGTTTCCTCCGAAGGTGCTTGTGCAGCCTATTACAAATACAGTAAACAGTGAGCAGTGAGCAGTGAACAGTTATCAATTATCAATTATCAATTATCAAATTACCAATAATTAACCTTTGACCTTTAACCTTATTATTATGCCATTTATTACTATTCAAATTGCTAAAGGACATTCTATAGAAAAGAAACGTGAATTAGCCAAAGCTATCACTGATGCAATGGTTTCTACTATGGGTACAAAACCTGAATGGATAACAATTCATATCGATGAATTTAAACGCGATAATTGGTCAGTTGGAGGTACTTTACATTCCGATAAACATCAAGGAAGACACAAAGAAAAAGGCGTTTAGTTACTTCATAATATAGATTCAATGCATTTAGGGAAGCAGAGAAAGCGACGGATAAAATAGATTAGGTAGATATTTTAATTATTTATTATTTTTACCTCTCCTCACTGTTCCCTGTTCCCTATTCCCTATTCCCTTCTTAAACCAAAATGCCAACATTTCCTCAAAATCAATTTTTTAAAAACCTCGAAAAAAACCGTTTAAAAAAATCAAAAATAACAGATACTCATATCACCCTCGCACATGGTAGCGGCGGCAAAGCCATGCGCGATTTAATTGATGATATTTTTATTTCTATTTTTAATAATTCCAATTTATCTCAATTAGAAGATCAAGCAAAGTTTGATTTAGCAAATTTAATGCAGCTTGGAGATAAACTAGCTTTTACAACTGATTCTTATGTGGTAGATCCTTTATTTTTTCCCGGTAGCAACATTGGTGAATTAGCAATCAACGGTACGGTAAACGATCTAGCAGTCGGTGGTGCTAAACCTTTATATTTAACCTGTAGCGTAATTTTAGAAGAAGGTTTATCTGTTGAAATCTTACGAAAAGTTGCTCAAAGTATGCAAGCGGCAGCACAAAAAGCCAACGTGCAAATTGTTACTGGCGACACAAAAGTTGTTCAACGAGGTGCTGTAGATAAACTGTTTATCAACACAACTGGAATTGGCGTTATTCGTCCAAATATTTGTATCTCTGCTAGCAATATAAAACCCGGAGATGCGATAATTATTAATGGTGAAATAGGAAATCATGGAACGGCAATTTTAATTGCTCGCGGGGAATTAGCGTTAGAATCCGATATTAAAAGCGACTGTCAGCCATTACACGATTTAGTTGCCACAATACTCGATGTTTGTCCCCAAATTCATGCAATGCGCGATGCAACTAGAGGTGGTTTAGCAACAGTTTTAAACGAATTTGCTTTAACTTCTAATGTCGGAATTAATTTAAAAGAAAAATCGATTCCCATTCGCGAAGAAGTCAAAGGAGTATGCGAAATCTTAGGATTAGAACCTTTTTACTTAGCAAACGAAGGTAAATTAGTAGTAGTTGTAGCCAGCGAAAACGCAAACAAAGTATTAGCAGCAATGAAATCCCATCCAGCCGGAAAAAATGCAGCAATCATAGGAGAAGTAACAGCAACATCCCCAGGAATAGTATCCTTGAAAACCAGCTTTGGAGCCGAAAGAATCATCGATATGTTAGTCGGCGAACAATTACCAAGGATATGTTAGTTCGTTCGTAGTTGCGCTTTAGCGCCAAAAATCTACACTAACAACTGTTCACCGCTCACCGCTCACCGAAAATGCACGAATTAGGAATTACTCAAAACATAGTATCAATCGTTGCCGAAAACGCTAATGGTAAAAAAGTCCTTAAAGTTGTATTAGAAATCGGTAAACTATCGGCAATTATGCCGGATGCCGTAGAATTTTGTTTTGATATTTGCTCTCAAGGAACAATTTTAGAAAAGGCAAAGTTAGAAATTATTGAAATTCCCGGTTTAGCTGTTTGTCGTCAATGCGGTACGAAAATTGCTTTAGAAAAACCTTTTGGTAAATGTAATTGCGGCAGTCTGCAACTAGATTTGATTGCTGGGGAAGAATTGAAAATTAAGCAAATAGAAGTAGAAGAATTATGTGTGTAACCTGCGGTTGTTCCGATGACAATGCTAAAATTACCTATCCTCATGCTGTAGCTGTTGAGTCTCACAGTCACGAACATTATCATACTCATACCTTACCTGATGGCACGGCGATCGCCCATTCTCACAGTCACGATACTGTTAACAATGCGTCGCTTCACGCTAAAGTACACAACACAACTATCTCTTTAGAACAAGATATTTTAGCTAAAAACGATTTAATTGCAGCCCAAAATCGGGGATGGTTTAAAGGTAGAAATATTCTCGCTTTAAATTTAATGAGTTCCCCTGGCTCTGGAAAAACAACTTTATTAACTCGTACTATCAACGATTTAAAAAATAAATTAACTATTAGTGTAATTGAAGGCGATCAAGAAACAATTAATGATGCTAAAAAAATAGAAGCAACTGGCTGCAAAGTTGTGCAAATAAATACCGGAACTGGCTGTCATCTCGATGCATCAATGGTAGAAAAAGGTTTGCAAAAACTTAATCCCGAACTTAATTCAGTTGTCGCAATTGAAAATGTCGGAAACTTAGTTTGTCCGGCTTTATTTGATTTAGGAGAACAAGCAAAAGTAACTATCCTTTCGGTAACTGAAGGAGAAGATAAACCAATCAAATATCCTCATATTTTCCGCGCTAGTAACGTAATGGTAATTACTAAAATAGACTTATTACCTTACGTGCAGTTTGATGTAGAAAAATGTATCGAATATGCACGACAAGTAAATCCGAATATACAAATTTTCCAAGTTTCTGCAATCACGGCTCAAGGTTTAGATGATTGGTATCGGTGGTTGCAAATGGGAATTAATAATTAATAATCAGATTCTATAGTAAGCAAAAATATTTTGTTAATTAACTGTATGGCTAATTGCAATGAAAGTAATAAAATTGCCATAAAAATTACAAAAAGTAGTAGTAAATAGTACCACGCACAAAAACTTATTATGTCCATAATTATTTTCTGTAGATTATATTTTCAAATTCACTTCTTAATCTAAACTTAGATAAAATGATAAAGAGAGTTAAAAAGCTACAAAATCATTAATTTAATCATTAGTTTATAGAAAATTCAAACTACTACAGCGGATTTCATCTTAATGAGATACAGAACATATCGTGATAAGGGAGTAGGGAGTAGGGAGTACAAGAATGTACCTCATTTAACTGCAAAGTGCTGTAGTATTAAACTCTTATAAAAATAATAATGTCCTTTAAGAGATTTACTTAAAGGACATAATAAAAGTATGCGAGCAAACAGCGATCGATTATCCTTTATTTTTGATAATCATTACATCAACAATATTTTTTGCTTTCTCGTCAGAAATATTTAATTGAGTATAGAGATGCTGTAAAAGATTTTCTTCTTCTTGAGTTACTTCACCATCTGCCAAAACAAGATCCGCCGCAATAGCAAAAGCAGTATCGTGTAAATGATGTGGTAATGAAGCAATTGCAGTTTTTATTAAACCATCATTTCCTTCACGTTTAGTAATTCCACAGAGCTTATCAAATAACCTTCCCATGACATCTCTCGAATAGCTTCGGAATAACTCCATTCGAGTTAAACAAGCCATCATTACCTGAGCCTCATCTTCTGATAAATAACCATCTGCTGCTACGGTAGCTAAACTAATAGCTGCAAATGCTTCTGCTGGGCTAAGAGAAACACTACTTTCTTGACGAGTACTAGATAAACCGCTAAATAAACCCATATTAAAAAAATGATTTTGAAACTTACATACACAAATTTGTCATAACATTTTTACTCAAACATCAGTTGTTTCACTTATTTATAAAATTTCCAGACTAAACATCGGAAAACACCACTTCTACAAAACCGTAGTAGCAGTGATGACTGATATCTTGCACCATTCGCAACGCCGCCCAAAGAAACCCGGTTTTTCCAAAAAACCGGGTTTCTGGCACCTAGCTTTCTCACGACTCATCTAAGATTGCTATAGTATGCTTAAATTCTAGAAAATAAATTTGAAATCCTTACTAAAGAAGGTAAAATCATCTTTCCGAAAATTAAATTTATTTAAGAAAAGATTCTTTATTCCTCTTCCCTGTTCCCTATTCCCTGTTCCCTATTCCCTACTCCCTACTCCCTACTCCCTACTCCCTATTCCCTTATCTGCGATTTCTTCTATTTTTTCTACCGTTATCTTTTTTCTTGTATCTATCATTTCTCCAGATATTAGTTAACTGACTAGAGACAGTTGCTCCATTACAAGTTCCCACTTTTTGCGAGCCTGCATATTTACAATCATCTAAAGATTGATATGGCTGAGGATTGCCATTTTCATCGACACAAATAATTTTGGCTTTATACTCAATATCCCGTTGAATTATTGTAACAGTAGGACTTTTTGTAACGTTAACTAAAAAATTACCTTCTTTTACAACTTCCATATTAGATTTACCGTATTTACCATTGTAAATTTGATAAGAAAGTTTATTTGTGCCAGGTTTAATTACAAATCTCCTTCCCCTATGATTAGTACCAAAGTCAAAACTTATTTTGCTAGACCTTTCTTTTTTCTTGTACTTGCGGTCAGTATAAGGAACTTCCTTTGAAGTATCTGCTAATGTCTCATTATAAATTCTGACTCTTCTTTTTTTCTTGGTTGGTACTTCATTATGGACAAATCTACCAATAATACTTTCTCTTGCAGAACCTGGGCAAGTTCCTACATATCTTATTATGTTGACTATTTTCTTATTTAAACTATTACTATTTCTAAATCGAATTCCTACATCTTCTAACTTATCTTCTGCGTAGCTGATAGATGTAATCCCGCATACAAAAATTGTGCTTGCAACAGCGGTTACAAGCAAGCATAAATTCTTACGCTTCATCTTTTTTCTATTCTAATTAATTACATATTTCACATTTAAAGATAAACCTTTTGTAGCTATAAGCAAAGCTATGTAAAATACATATTACAATTAATTAACAAATTGTTTTTATTTAATATTATAGGCAATTAATATTATTTATAACCTCAAAATTATGCGAACATATTTTATTTCAGTTTTCAGAAGTATTCATGTTTTCTACGATAAATTATATCTAACTATAGGAGGATAATTATGTAAAAAAGTATCGCATTCCTGAATCCCGAAGTGAGATATTAGAAACCCGGTTTTTTCAAAAAACCGGGTTTCTGGCACCTAGTTTTCTCATCACCCATATAGGATTGCTATATTATCAAACGATATTTGATTTGTTTATTTAATTAATACCTTAATTGCTAATATTATTAGCTGTTCCCTATTCCCTACTCCCTACTCCCTACTCCCTATTCCCTTAATAGTCATTCCAACTCGCCACTCACCAAGAAATAATGCTAAAACCGTGGTACCTTTTTACACGCATCTTATATATGATTCGGCGCATCGGTTATTGGTTAGAATCTCGTTTTAGTGCCCCTGCATATGGTGGTTTGGTTTTAGCGGGAATTGCATTTTGCTTTTTCGGAGCAGCTATGAATACTATGGCTGGCTGGTTATACGTAATCAGCGGATTAAGTTTTGCTTTGTTGGGTTATGCTGCTGTTTTACCGCCAAAGTCTCTTACGGGTTTACAACTCAAACGAAGGAATATTCAACCAGTTACTGCTGGTGATGATTTAACTGTTGAATTAGAAGTTTTTAATCAAACTAAAAAGCCGGTTTCTTTATTACAACTCGAAGATAAATTACCTTTTGTTTTAGATAAGCCACGTTTACAGCCTATTGAAACTATCTCGCCGCAGTCAACTTATAGCTGGGTATATTATCAGCCTACCGAACGTAGAGGTATTTACCGCTGGCAGAATGTAGAATTAGCTACCGCTGCACCTCTGGGACTGTTTTGGAGTCGTCGTCAGCATCAACTAAGCGCGATCGCCATTGTTTATCCAGAAGTTTTACCGCTCAAATCTTGTCCTTTGGTAGACGACATGGGCAGGGAAGATAGCAGCAAAGGACAACCTCGCGGCAATCCCTTACAAACAGCAACTGAAGGATTAACCCGCTCTTTACGCCCTTATCGTATAGGAGATCCTTTACGTTTGATTCACTGGCGAAGCAGCGCTCGTTACGGAGATTTACGAGTACGCGAATTAGAAATGCTTACCAGCGGACAAGAAATTATTATTGCTTTAGATAATGGTGAGTGGGAAGAAAACAATTTTGAGCAGGCAGTAATTGCCGCAGCCTCAATGTACTTTTATGCACAAAAGCAGCAAATGCAGGTGCAGTTATGGACGGCACCAACAGGTTTAATTAACAAAAGAAGAGATGTTCTCGAAGCCTTAGCGGCTATTCATCCCCAAGATGAACTAATTAAACCACAGCCTACCGATAAACCTTTGATTTGGCTAACCGAAAATCCTTCTACTTTTGCTTCTCTTCCTTATAGCAGTCGCTGGATATTGTGGCAGAATTCCGACTCGCAGTCACAATTTGTCATTAATAGAGATACTCCAGGCATCGTTATCGACTCCGAGCAAACTTTACAATCTCAACTGCAAAAGCCCTTGAATTGATAAGTAAGTTGGCAGAAAAAAACAGAACTATATAACATTTAGGTAAATTACCTTTAAACCCTTATTCCTACTGCCTACAGCCTTGCCCGGCGTTACAATTTTCAACACCGACCTACTTAATTATTTTTCAAACTACAGCACTTTGCAGTTAAATGAGGTACATTCTTTTACTCCCTACTCCCTACTCCCTACTCCCTACTCCCTACTCCCTTATCACGATAGGTTCTGTACCTCATTAAGATGAAATCTGCTGTATATATTCAATCGGTGGATAAATTTAATAAATTACCCACTAGGGTAATGGCAAACTTAAAATACTATTTCACACTAGAACTATGAGGATGTTTAAAAAGTTTTTATAGCGATCGATCTCCGATCTAACTTCTTACTTTTAGCTAGAGAAACATCTGGAAATTTTTCCATTCAATTGTAGCTAGATACAAGATGTATAAATAGTTTTCCTATTTTACGGAATACTTTTTAAACATCCTCTCAATTAATTCCAATGTTGTTTATTTTAATAGTATCAAAATGGTTTCCACTACTAATGTTTCGACTTACGAGTTACTAGTCAAGCCGATTATTCAGGGGCCACCACCAAATAGAACTGTTATTCAAGGCTATTTCCTGACAATCTCTAACCCCGGCTTTAGCAATTTACAAATTAGACTAACGTTCAAAGCTCGCACCCCTGATTTTAATTCGAGTCCGATAGTTGCATTTTGGGATGTCGATGGTACAAATAACGCACTAATTCCAACATTTAGTTTCCCTTGTGTACGTACTTATACTTTTGACCTTCCGGCGCTAGATACAGGACTGTTTTTACTGCTACCAGATGTTACACAGAGGAGTGTAATCACCAATCGAAATACTGAAATTCGAGGATACGTCAGATTAAGTATTGCTTCAGCTTCTGGTGGTTCGAGCAATATGAGGACTTTGTTGCTCTCAGCCCAACAGCGCGGTACTTTCTTACCCCAAGGTAGTATTAACCCACCAAATGTTGGTGATTTCGATCAGCTTGCATACGACTTACCCTTAGCAACAGGAGGTTCTGAAGTAACTCTAGAAACTAATCTGATTTCACCAATTACTAACCTTCCTTTACCTAATCGCGATCGCATTCTCAAAGCTATCGAAGCTAATCCCAGTTTCCTTAGTGACATCACCAACGAGCCTCTAGTTCAAAGAGTAGCTGAACTTAGCGTTGAAGAACAGCAGCGTATGCTGTATGTCTTGTTAGAGCGCATTCAGGCTAATCCTGATGCCTTGACAGAAAATCAAATAGAGATAGAAGCCAACGTAGATGAAGATTCTGAACCTATTGAAGATGCTGCCTTAAGTTCATAGATAGATCTGATTTACTAGTACTCCACAGGGTTCGTAGTTGGGGCTTTAGTCCTAAAACCGAGCGAAGACGGCCCCTACTACGTTAGCGGAGCGTGTCCGTCAGGACATACGTTTTTATAGACTAGATTGCTACCCAAATTACTTTAAGTCAAAATATGATTACTACTAATATAAATAATACTAAGCTGAATAAATCTAAAGATACTAAAGAAGACTTTTGTTTTAAATCCTTTTCTAATAGTTGGGTTGCGATTCATCCCGAACCCAAAGGAATAATTCAATTTATAGGAAGCTTTATCTTTGGTTCTTTTCCGATCAATTCCTATAAATATTTGTTGCAAAATCTATTTGAACAAGGTTATACAATTATTGTCTTAAGATTTCCTCTTACTCCTTTAAAATTCGATCATTGGCAAGTTGCGACCAATTTACTCAAAGAAGAATATACTCTACGAGTAGAAATCATCAAATTTCTTACCCAAAATGGAAAAATATCCGATCGTAATTTAGAAATATATCTCGATAGTACTAAATATTATTGGCTGGGTCACAGTTTAGGATGTAAATATATTAGTTTGTTAGAAATTTTAAGCAACGATGCTACTCAACGTAATTTAATTATTCAAAACTCCCTTGGCAATCGCTACGATAAAAAACTAATCTCTTTAATCAATTCTGTTGACATTACTAGAGAAAAAGCAGAACAAGAAATTAGTAAATTACTGAATAAACCCATTTCTATAAACAAATATTTTATCAAAGATCAGCCTTCAATACTGTTAGCACCTGAAATTAGTAATACCGTAACACCAAATAAACTTAATACTTCTACTACTAAACCTCCATCCAAGTTCGAGCTACTTGTATTTCCTAACGCTTCGGAAACAAAACGTATGATTGCTCAAAGTACAAATTTATTTAATTTAACCGGAATAATTTCGTTTTCTCAAGATTGTATTGCTAGAGATGATTGTAGCTTCCTACTCCAACAACTATCTCTAAAACGCTTTTATCCGCCACTGCACACAGAATTATTCGGATGGCACTTAGATCCAAATGCTGTTGAAATCAAACATCTAGGAATTTGCATCAATCGAATTTTTGCACAACTAATACAGCGCCAAGCCAGTTTTACAAATAGTTCCGTAAAAATCGTAAATAATTGTAAAGTTTTTTAAACCTAAATAAAGGGTAAATTCCCCTAGTAGTAGCTTACAGATGGTGCGGTACAATGCATACATATTAAATTAAGCTAGCCGTTCCTTATGATTTCATCAGAAGCAAATACTAAATCAACACCAAAAGAAAATACTACATCTAGCGATAAGAATTTAGAAGCAATGCGGCATTTTTCGGAGCAATACGCCAAGCGTACCGGAACTTACTTTTGTTCCGAACCTTCCGTTACTGCCGTTGTGATCGAAGGGCTTGCCAAACACAAAGATGATTTAGGTGCCCCTTTATGTCCCTGTCGTCATTATGAAGACAAAGAAGCCGAAGTCAGTGCCACCTTTTGGAATTGTCCCTGCGTACCAATGCGCGAACGTAAAGAGTGTCACTGTATGCTGTTTTTAACCCCCGAAAACGAATTTGCTGGCGACAAGCAGCAGATTACATTAGAAACGATTAAAGAAGTAAGAGATAGCATGAGTTAATGCGTCTCTTATGAATCAAATATGAGTGAAACAATTCCCCCAGAATTTTGGCAAGGCGTAGAACTGTTTAATACAGGGCAATTCTATGCCTGTCACGATACATTAGAGGCTTTGTGGATGGAATCTACAGAGCCAGACAAAAGTTTTTATCAAGGAATTTTACAAATTTCAGTAGCCCTATATCATTTAGGCAACGGTAATTTAAAAGGCGCGGTAATTTTACTTGGCGAAGGCACAAAGCGGCTATCGAGTTACCCATCTATATATTGTCAAGTTGATGTCGATGAATTATTAGAGCAAAGCATAGCTTTATTAAAAGCACTACAGCTTATTCAACTCGAACAAACCGATTTTTCCCCTGAAGCAGATACTTTACCCCTGCCCAGAGTTGTGCGAGTTGAAGAATGAATTGGTAATTGGTAATTGGTAGTTGGTAGTTGGTAGTTGGTAATTGGGGATTGGGGATTGGGCATGAGAGATGGGGAGAAGAATAATTCGCTCAATACTCGCAATTCCTAACTCCTAACTCCTAACTCCTAACTCCTAACTCCTAACTCCTAACTCCTAACTCCTAACTGAAGTACCGAAACTTTGGGAGTTGTTGAAGCGTCTTTGATTGTGGAGATTATTTATAGTCAAATAGTCTTTGTTAGTATCTATAACGTTTTTATATAGTGCTTGAGATAATTGAAGTACGAGTCAAAATTATTACTCCTAAAATTCTATGACATACAACTACCGATCGCCTAAATTTCAATTGCGTCGTCTGGGTTTTGCTTTAATGCTGCCGGTTGCGCTGTGTGGTGCGGTAGTTATTCCTACTCAGCTACAAACTGCTACAGCCCAAACCTCGTCGAATAATCGCGCTCTTAATATCAGTGCGGATCGACAAGAATACAATGCTAAAGACGAGGTAGTTCTTATACGTGGTAACGTAGAAATTTCTTATCCTGCCCGTCAGATTAAAGCAACAGCAGCTTTAGGACAATATTTTATCCGGCAAAATCAGATTGACTTAACTGGTGGTGTAAATATTGTGCAAGGAGGTAAAAATAGCATTCGCTCAGAGAAAGCCAGCTATTTAGTTAATGAAGGACGATTTATCGCTACACCTAGAAGCGGCTCTCAAGTAGTGTCTACTTATGCTGTAAATAATACAAATGCTCGCAATCAGGCATCGACAGGTAGTGGTCCTCTTACTATGCGTGCCAATTTGCAAGAATACAATTCTAATACTGGCATAGCTACCGGACGTGGTAACGTACAGCTTTCATATCCCGCTCGTCAATTAAAAGCAACAGCAGCACAAGCACAATTTTTTGAAAGGGAACAGCGGATTATCCTCAGCGGTGGAGTATATATTTTGCAGGATGGTAAAAATAGTATTCGGGGAGAAACTGTTACCTATTTAATTGATGAAGGACGATTTGTTGCTGCACCTAGAAGCGGTGGTAGAGTAAGATCTACATATATTGTAGATGATGTTCCTACTCAATCTAATCAAGCTCCTACAACACCAAATTTAAGACGTAGAAATTAAACAAGATCGGGACTTACGCAACTGCAACCAAAAGTAGGCATTCCCAACTCTGAGATCCCCCCAACCCCCCTTGAAAAGAGGGGCTTTAGTAAGTCCTAAAGATAAATTAAAGAAGTATTTACAAGCGCAAATCGTGAAAATTGTTTTAGAAAACATTCACAAATCCTACGGTAAGCGAACTATTGTTAATCGCGTCAACTTAACAGTAGCGCAAGGTGAAATCGTCGGTTTATTAGGACCTAATGGTGCTGGTAAAACGACGACTTTTTATATTGCTACTGGGTTAGAAAAACCAGATCGAGGAACGGTTTGGCTTGACAACCGCGATATTACTAGTATTCCCATGCATGGTAGAGCGCGTCTTGGTGTTGGTTATTTAGCCCAAGAAGCCAGTGTTTTCCGGCAATTAACCGTCAGAGAAAACATATTATTAGTATTTGAACAAACTAACGTACCCCGTCGGGAATGGGATGTACGACTTTATAAACTTTTACGGGAATTCAGCTTAGAAAAAGTTGCTAACAGTAAAGGAGTCCAACTTTCCGGAGGAGAAAGACGCAGAACAGAATTAGCTAGAGCCTTAGCATCAGGAAGAGAGGGGCCATCATTTTTATTTTTAGACGAACCCTTTGCAGGAGTCGATCCCATAGCCGTAGCCGAAATTCAAGGAATTGTTGCACGACTTCGCGATCGCAACATGGGAATATTGATTACAGATCACAACGTGCGCGAAACCCTTGACATAACCGATAGAGGTTATATCATGCGCGAAGGACAAATACTAGCCTCCGGCTCCTCCGACGAACTTTATGATAATTCTCTTGTAAGGCAATATTATTTAGGTGAAAATTTTCAAGTGTAAATTGGTAGTTGGTAGTTGGTAGTTGGTAATTGGTAATTGGTAATTGGTAACTCCTAACTCCTAACTCCTAACTCCTAACTCCTAACTCCTAACTCCTAACTCCTAACTCCTAACTCCTAACTCCTAACTCCTAACTCCTAACTCCTAACTCCTAACTCC
>JBCCLY010000035.1:0-12851 GCA_039026655.1 Cyanobacteria bacterium P01_C01_bin.38
CAAAATTCAAGCTGAAATTTATTCCCTATTCCCCATTCCCTATTCCCCATTCCCTATTCCCCATTCCCTATTCCCTACTCCCTACTCCCTACTCCCTACTCCCTAAAATAAAATTTATGTAGAAACGCGCTGATTGCAACGTTTCTACAATTTAGTTAAGAAAAATCAGTATTAAAACATATGCCTTCGACTACAGATGAAAATGATAATAAACACCACCATTATTGCTGTGATCGAAAGTTGCGTTAAATTCTTGAGCCTTTGAATCTAAGAATAATTTGGCTTCTTCTCCTGTTATTTCCGCTTCTTTAGCAAAGCGTAATAAGGAAATTTCTCCTCTTTGTTCTTCAACAAGGCGATAAAAAGTAGATTGAAGATGGCTTGTTAGCTGTCTTTGATTTTGCTTTTTCAAGCTCAATATCAGCGACGAACCTAAGCCTACACCCGATAAACCTAAAGCTAAACCAGCAAAGGTACCTGCCATTTCTTGTTTTTCTTCTTGAGTCGCTTGATGATTTTTTGTCGATAATGCCTCCACAGTTACGTGCATAAGAAATATAGAACTAAATGAAAGTAGCAAACCAGCGGAAACTTTTGTGAGAAACTTCATAGAAACACGACAAGATATGATATCTTGCCGCGATCTTAACCTTACTTACGTGTAGCTTCCAGTATGCGAGAAAAGTAAAAACGCGTGCGCGTCATTGCTTGACGTTGGATGCTAAAGCCGTTTTTTTGCAGAAAATCAACGATATCGGTTTCACGATGCTGATATGCACGGGTTGTTTTAGAGGGACCTGGAAAGAAACTTCCGATTTTCTTTAATAGAACCAGGGCAAAGGTTTTAGGCGCAAAACTAACTATTATCCGGGATTCTGCGGTGCTGCATAAATGAGATATCATCTCGGCTGCTTTTTCTTGGGGATAGTGAATCAAAACATCCAAGCAAACAACTGTATGATACTTACCGCTTAAGCCTTCCAAGTCTTGCACCGCGAAAGTTGGATTATCAGCGTTTCCTAAAATTTGTTCGGCTCTTTCTCTACCTTCTTGAACCATTTTTTCAGAAATATCGCTAGCATAAACCTTGGCTCCTGCTTCGGCTAAAGGTATGCTAAGACTGCCTACACCGCAACCAGCATCGCATATTGAGATTTCTGACAAGTTTTCATCGGCTTTTAACCAGCTAAGTACCGTATCAACGGTTTTTTGATGTCCTTTACGAATATCAAGCTGCACCGTATTCACTTCGCCATTGCCATAGATACGTCTCCAACGGTCAAACCCCGTCGAATTGAAATAATCTTTAACAATGGTCTTATCGTCTGTTGCGTTCATAAAACTTATTATTTAACAGTACTAAATCGAGAAAAGTGCTTATTATCGGTAGGATACATCAATTGGTAACGGCAAAACCGACGGAAAGAAGCAAAAAACCACAAATGATGGTGTGGGAGTAGGGAGTAGGTAGTAGGGAATAGGGAATAGGGAGTAGGGAGTAGGGAATGGGGACTGGGGACTGGGGAACGGGGACCAGAGCGTTTAACTGGGGCGTTGCTGATTTGATGTATGAAATGGGTTGATTTGAAAACCGAAATCCTTGTAGAGACGCGATATATCGCGTCTCTACATTTAAATTCATACTGGGATTCAGCAATGCCTTAACTCGATACTAAGTTTTTCATCTTTTCTACAAGCAAATTATTCTGTTCCATAATTAACGTTCAGAAACTAATATGATCTTTTTGTTCCGTTTCCTATTCCCTACTCCCCATTTCCTACTCCCTATTCCCTATTCCCCGTTCCCCATTCCCCATTCCCTACTCCCTACTCCCTACTCCCTACTCCCCATTCCCCATTCCAAAACTATTTAACTCAACAAGCGCTGCCATGATAATTTTTTAGTTGCTTCATCGCAGTGCCAACGTAATAGATTACTCGCGTGAGCGCCTTCAATGCCTTGTAAGTTAATTGCTTTTCTAGGGGCAGTAGTTGCTAAACTAATTGCCGTTTCTAAGTCACATATTCCCCATTCAACTAAATTCTGCACTCCTGCAAGCAGTGGTAAAGTTGTTCCTGATAAAGTTCCATCTGCTAAACGTGCGGTACCGTCGGTAACTGTAATTTCTCGGCTATCCCAAGGATAAGTTCCGTCGGGTAATCCTAAAGGAGCTAAAGCATCGCTGACTAAGAAAAGTCCCTGAGTGTAATTACTTGCTCGCAATAGTAAATCTATCATCATTGGCGAAACGTGTTTTCCGTCAGCGATAAAACCACACATTACGTTTTTGTGGGTGATAGCCGCAGCTAATAATCCGGGCTGGCGGTGATGTAATGGTGGCATTGCATTAAAAGCATGAGTTACCATAGTCGCGCCCATCTCAAAAGCTGTTTGGGCTTGCTCTGCGGTTGCTTGGGAATGCCCTAAACTAACGATAATTCCTTGCTGGCATAAATAAGGTATTGCTTCGTTATGCAAGTCTAACTCTGGCGCTAGGGTTATAACTTTAACAATTTCTGTAAAATCTCCTAATATTCGCTTTACTTCCCCAAGCGATAAAGGTAAAAGATACTCTTGGGGATGTGCGCCACGTTTTTCAGGGTTTAAAAATGGTCCTTCTAAATGCACTCCCAAAACTTTCGCACCCGAATTTTGGTTTTGCATAAAATTAGCAACTACTTCAAGGGAGCGGTGGATGTTTTCCACAGAAGTAGTCACCACGGTGGGTAAAAACCCATCAACACCGCTATCCCAAAGATAATCGCAGATTTTTTGCAAGAAGCAGGCATTCTCTGAATTCAATTCTGGGAACGCAGTTCCCAAACCACCATTAATTTGTAAATCTACACCACCCAAAGAAAGGCGATCGCCCTCTGCATCCAATATTTGCAAATCTTTAAGGGGAACTCGTTTGATGATATTACCCATAGGCACAATTTGCTCAACAATGCCTTGGTGATTGATAAAAAGCATTTGTTTGTCTTCGTAACCGGGAACAAGAGCATTAATAATGTTTAATGGAGCAGTAAAATTGCTTGATGTATTCCGAGTCATAGGATAAACGCCAGATTTTTACTAAAACTGACGCTTATTTTGATAGAAACTGGCACTATTAATCAAGAATAAAAATGTACAAGGGAGTAGGGAATGGGGAATAGGGGATGGGGCATTGGGGATGGGGCATTGGGCATAGGATATGGGGAGTAGGGAATGGGGAATGGGGAATATGTAGTAATAGAAGATATTTTTATCGGGCGTTTTTATGAAACGATCTAAAAGTGAGATGATTGTTAGTAGTTAATTAACAGGGAGTAGAGAGTAGGGAGTAGGGAATGGGGAATAGGAAGTAGAGAAAAAATGTACTCTTCCCCAACTACCAACTACCAACTACCAACTACCAACTACCAACTACCAACTACCAACTACCAACTACCAATCCCCAATTAATTATGACTGTCGGAATTATTATGGGTAGCGACTCAGATTTACCCACCATGCAAGATGCCATTAAGATTTGTGAAGAGTTTGGAGTTTCTACTGAAGTTGCAATTGTCAGCGCCCACCGCACGCCGCAACGCATGGTGGAATTCGCGACACAAGCTGTAGATAAGGGTATTAAAGTGATTATCGCTGGAGCAGGTGGTGCGGCTCATCTTCCTGGTATGGTTGCTGCTTTAACTCCTCTTCCAGTAATTGGTGTTCCTGTTGCTAGCCGTCATTTAAAAGGTGTTGATTCTTTACATTCAATTGTACAAATGCCAGCTGGTATACCTGTAGCAACTGTGGCTATCGGTAATGCGAAAAATGCTGGACTTTTAGCAGTACAAATACTCGCTATCTATCAACCGGAATTATTGGAAAAAGTTGTTCTTTATCGTCAAAATCTTCGCGATTCTGTGATATCTAAGCAAGAAAAACTGCAAAAATTAGGCTACCAAGATTATTTAAATCAAATGTAAATAGAAATAATTACTACTGGTAATACGAGTAAATATGAATGTGTTCAGACGAACTTTTACACAAGAGTATTTTTACTATTACTAAAAGTAAATCGGAAGTTCAAACTATCACGTTAAATCATTTGTTGATAAATACTTATTTACATTCTTTATAAATAATTAATATTTTTCTACCTAAGTAAAAAAGCACTTCTTTGTATGAAAAGTTAATAATTAAGCAATTTTTTTTGCAGCCATAAAGTTATGATATTTTGACAAAAAGCTGATTCAAGCAGCTATTTGCGGCTTAAAATGCTGCCAGAAATAATTCAAATGACCGAAAAATAGTAGCAACTGTTACAGAATTTGCAAACAGGGTACTGTAATGATTGTTTCTTAACCGTTGTAGCTTTTTAAATGCGGTAAATGATGTAATAGAAAGGCTTTTAGACAGAATTCTGAATATTAAAGAATTGATGAGGTTACTTGAGAGGTTTCCAAAAATACATAATAATAATCTTTAAAGAAAAACTAGTTACAGCAATATATGTATCATTACTTTGTTGACTGGCAGCTAGATTGTTTGGTTTCCTGATTATTTAATAGGCTTTTTGAAAAACATCCCTCATAGGTATAAGAATCAAAGATGAATTGCCAAACAGTAGTTTTTTACGTTTGGAAAAATTCTGCATTTGATATCCTATTGAAAAGCGATTAACGGTGTTTTTTTCCAGTTAAAGAAGTTTTGGAGTGAAAATGCAAAAAGTGACGCGAAAAAAGAATATTAGAAACGGTAGGCGCAGTGCTTCGCCTTCATCTACTAGCGCTACACGTAATAGCTCATTTGTTAAACAACTAGGGCAAGGAATTAAAGGTTTAAATCCTAGCTTACGTGCCTGTCTGCCTATCGCAGGTTTTATTGTGTTGGCTTCGGGTTATGCGGCAGTTGCTCAAACTCCTACCGCAGATGCAGGGCCAACTACAGCGGAACTCAAGGTTGCATTAGATACTCTGTGGGTTGCGGTTGCAGCGTTTTTGGTAATTTTCATGAACGCTGGTTTCGGGATGTTGGAAACTGGAATGTGTCGTCAAAAGAATGCCGTCAATATTCTTTCTAAGAATTTGATCGTGTTTGCTTTGGCTACTCTGGCATTTTACGTCATTGGCTTTGGCATCATGTTCGGTGATGGAACTCCATTTTTTGGTGTGAATGGTTTCTTGCTCTCAGGTGCTGATAACAGCCCTGTAACAGGAGATGCTTATCAAGGTGTTTTCGGCTCTCTTAACTGGGCTGGAGTACCTTTATCTGCTAAATTCTTATTCCAATTAGCATTTGCTGGAACCGCTGCCACCATCGTATCTGGAGCAGTTGCAGAGAGAATTAAGTTTGTTGACTTCTTGATTTTCAGCTTGTTATTAGTTGGTATTGCTTACCCAATTACCGGACACTGGATCTGGGGTGGTGGCTGGTTAGCAGAAGCTGGTTTCTGGGATTTTGCTGGTTCCACAGTTGTACACTCCGTTGGTGGTTGGGCAGCTTTGATGGGTGCGGCAATTCTTGGGCCACGTATTGGTAAGTATGCCGACGGTAGAACTAATGCAATTCCTCCTCACAACTTGAGCATTGCTACCTTGGGCTGTTTGATTTTATGGTTGGGCTGGTTTGGTTTCAACCCTGGTAGTACAATGGCTGCTGATGCAAACGCAATCGGGCACATTGCTTTAACCACAAACTTAGCTGCTGCCGCTGGTGGAGTTACTGCTTGTTTTGTCGCTTGGGGTGTCTTGGGTAAGCCTGACTTGTCAATGATTATCAACGGTATCTTGGCTGGTTTGGTAGGTATTACTGCACCTTGTGCTTGGGTTAACTTGCCTAGTGCTGTAATTATCGGAGCGATCGCCGGTGCTTTGGTAGTATTTTCCGTTACTTTATTCGATAAAATCAGAATCGACGATCCAGTTGGAGCGATTTCCGTTCACTTGGTTTGCGGTTTCTGGGGTACTTTGGCTGTAGGTTTATTTGCTGTTGGTGGAAGCCCCGATGGTATTTATGCTGAAGGTGCGCCAGCTGGATTATTGTTCGGTGGTGGAATTGCTCCTTTATTCACTCAGTTAATGGGTGCTTTAGCTGTTGGCGGTATGACCGTATTGCTCAGTACCATATTCTGGTTTGCATTGAAAGCTACCTTGGGTATCCGCGTTACCAAGGAAGAAGAATTGGAAGGTTTGGATATTGGCGAACACGGAATGGAAGCTTATACAGGTTTCGCTAAAGAAGCTGACACTATTGGATATGGTGATTTAGATAGACCTGGAATCTCTACACAAGGAGATTTTCCTAAAAGTTTGTAAGTTTGATAGATTGTTGTCTATTAAATAATTAAGTAGTTAAACAGAATTAATTACACATTGTCATTGCGAGTGGAACGAAGTGAAACGAAGCAATCGCAAGGGCTGGGATTGCCTCACTTCGTATGTCCTATCGGACACGCTCCGCTAACGCAATGACGGTAAATATTTTTGTTCACTTACTTAAATTTGTAGAGATGCGCTAACGCGTCTCTACATTTTTTTTGCAACCGTTTCACTAATGCATATTTTGAAATATTAGTCAATAAAAATGTCAAGATTTTCCTCTGTATTTGTGATTTTTAGTTGAAGGATTGGGAATACTACATTCAGAAGTATTAAGGATGAAGTTAGTATGATCGCGACTCAAGTTAGTATTCGAGGATATTCTATTAAAGAAGAACTTTACAATGGTTCGAGAACCTTAGTATATCGTGCTATCAGAGATTCGGACGAAAAACCTGTAGTTATCAAACTGCTGAAAAATCCTTATCCCAACTTTAACGAATTACTGCAATTTCGCAATCAATATACTATTGCCAAAAACTTAGATGTTCATGGAATTGTTTCTGTTTATAGTCTCGAAGTTTACCAAAATAGTTATGCTTTGGTAATGGAAGATTTTGGTGGGGTTTCGCTGCGAGAATACATCAAGAGAGGAGAAATAACTTCTGCTGAAGATATATTATCAATTGGGGTGCAAATTACTGATATTATTCAAAATTTGCATCAAAACCGCGTTATTCATAAAGATATCAAACCTGCCAACATATTAATTCATCCCCAAACTAAACAAATTAAGTTAATTGATTTTAGTATTGCTTCGTTGCTACCTAAAGAAACCCCAGAAATTAAGAATCCTAATGGCTTAGAAGGTACCCTTGCTTATATATCGCCAGAGCAAACCGGAAGAATGAATCGGGGGATTGATTACCGTACAGATTTTTATGCTTTGGGTGTGACTTTTTATGAGTTGTTAACGGGGGAGTTACCGTTTAAGTCGGATGATGCGATGGAGTTGGTACATTGTCATATTGCGAAAATGCCACCAGAAATGAAACCTCACCCTAACCCTCTCCTTGGTAAGGAGAGGGGACAAGAGATTGGTAAGGAGAGGGAACAAGAGATTCCTCAAGTTTTGTCGGATATCGTTATGAAGTTGATGGCGAAAAATGCGGAAGATAGATATCAAAGTGCTTTAGGATTAAATTATGATTTAAAAGTTTGTTTAAAACAGCTTCAAGAAATTGGTTATATTGAATATTTTGAAATTGCTCAACGGGATATTTGTGACAGATTTATTATTCCGGAAAAACTCTACGGTAGAGAAAATGAGGTTGGGGAATTATTAGCAGCATTTGAGCGAGTATCTGGCGTTACTTCTTGTACTTCTTGTTCCCAGGCTCTGCCTGGGAATACATATTTAGAGGCTCTGCCTCTATGTCGGCAGGCAGAGCCTGCTAGTACACATTACAAGGCAGAGCCTTGTAACGAGGGGAAAGAGGGGAAGGCAGAATTAATGCTAGTTGCTGGTTTTTCTGGTATTGGTAAAACAGCGGTAGTTAATGAAGTTCATAAACCGATTGTTAAACAACGCGGTTATTTTATTAAAGGTAAATTCGATCAGTTTAATCGTAATATTCCCTATTGTGCTTTTGTCCAAGCATTTCGAGATTTAATGGAGCAATTATTGAGTGAAAGCGATACTCAATTGTCAAGTTGGAGAGAGAGATTTTTACAATCTTTAGGGGATAATGCACAGGTAATTATTGATGTTATTCCCGAATTAGAAAGAATTATTGGTAAACAACCACCTGCAACGGAATTATCAGGTACTGCTGCGGAAAATAGATTTAATTTATTATTCCAAAAGTTTATTCAGTTACTTACAAGAAAAGAACATCCTTTAGTCATATTCTTAGATGATTTGCAGTGGGCTGATTCTGCTTCTTTGCAATTGATGCAGTTATTGATGAGCGAGTCTGAAACTAATTATTTATTATTAATTGGTGCTTATCGAGATAATGAAGTTTTTCCGGCTCATCCTTTGATGTTAACTTTGGATAAAATTAGTAAAGCTAATTCAATAATTAATAGAATTCATTTGAATCTATTAAATGAACAGAGTTTAAATCAACTGGTTGCCGATACTCTTTATTGTACGCCGGAAGTGTCACACAAACTAACAAGACTAATATATCAAAAAACAAAAGGAAATCCATTTTTTAGCACGCAATTTTTAAAATCGCTATATGAAGATGGATTTATAGAATTTGATTTTAGTAAAAGTTATTGGCAGTGTGATATTAGCTCAGTTAGAAAAGCTGCATTAACTGATGATGTAGTTGAATTTATGGCTTTGCAATTACAAAAGTTACCTGAATCAACGCAAAGTATTTTGAAGTTAGCTGCTTGTATCGGTAATCAATTTGATTTAGCAACTTTAGCGACAGTTTGTCAACAATCAGAAACTGAAACAGCAGCAGATTTATGGAAAGCGTTACAGGTTGGTTTGATTGTACCGCAAAGTGAGGTTTACAAGTTTTACCTTCAATCAGAAACAGGTTTACGGCAAGAGTTGGAATCGCAAGTTGCAAATTATAAGTTTTTACACGATAGAGTTCAGCAAGCTGCTTATTATTTGATTCCTGAAGAAGATAAACAAAAGACACATTTTGAAATCGGTCAAATTTTATTGAAACATATTCCCAAACACGAACAGGAAAATAGAATTTTTGATATTGTTAGTCAATTAAATTTTGGATTAGATTTAATCAAAGAATCACGAAAAAAGGATGAATTAGCAAGATTAAATTTGATTGCTAGCTATAAAGCCAAGGATGCAACTGCATATGATTCTGCTGCTGAATATGCAGCAAATTGCAAACGCTTACTTCCGGAAAATAGTTGGGATAATCAGTACGAATTAACTCTTTCAGTACATAATTTACAAGTAGAAATAGCATATCTAACTGGTGATTTTACTTGGATGGAAAAATTAGCCAGCCAGGTTTTAGAAAAAAGCAAAACAACTCTTGATAAAGTCAAAATTTATGAAACCAAGATTGAAGCGCTTACCACTCAAAAAGATATGCTTGGTGCTGTTAATTCTGGATTAGAGATTTTAAAAATGCTGGGAGTAGAATTTCCCAATCAACCATCCCCTGCTGATATTGATGCTGCATTTAAAGAAAATGCAATTGCAATGGCAAATAAAAAGCCATCTCAGCTTTTAGAAATGGCACAAATGCAAAAAGCTGAGTATGTCAGTGCAATGCGAATTATGATGTACATAACACCATGCGTTCACATTGCCAAGCCCCAGCTTTTTCCTCTACTTTGCTTAAAGCAGATTCATTTATCTTTAAGTTACGGTAATGCACCGACTTCTAGTTTTGCTTATACCGTTTACGCAATACTGTTATGTGGTGCTGTTGGTGATATTGCATCTGCATACGAGTTTGCTTCGTTAGGATTAGAGTTATCATCGCGATCGCTACAAAAAAGCTTTAAATCAAGAACAGTATTTGTAGCTTATTGCTTTACCATGCATTGGAAGCAGCATTTAAGCAAAAGTTTACAACCTTTGGAGTTGGCTTATTCTAGTAGCTTGGAAGTTGGAGATTTAACATTTGCAGGCTATTGCGCTAATACGCGCACTCGTCAAGCATTGCATATTGGTAAACCTTTAAATGAATTAGCTCTGACTACAGCTAAATACAGCAAGGTTTTGCAAAAAATTAATCAAATAAATACTTTTAGCAACAACGAAATTTTTCGACAAACTATATTGAACTTAATTGGTGATGTCAAAAATCCGATTTTATTAATTGGAAAAGCTTGCAATGAAACGAATCAATTACCTATTCTTGAGAGTTCTAAAGACGGACAAGGTTTAGCATTTTTATATATTCATAAATTGTTTTTAGCGTATATGTTTGGAGACTTCTATCAAGCTATAGAAAATTCCGAAAAAGCCAAAAAATATTTCAACGAAATTGCTGGGATGTACATTGTATCAATATTATTTTTCTATGAGTCTCTGTCTCGATTACAAACTTTTATATCGGCTTCAGATAGCGAGCAATTAGAGATTTTGAAATGTGTTGATCGTAATCAATCAAAAATGAAAGATTGGGCGTATCATGCGCCGATGAATCATCAACATAAAGTTGATTTAGTAGAAGCCGAAAAACACCGAGTTTTAGATGACAAAACAAAAGCATTAGAACTATATGATAAAGCCATTGCAGGAGCGAAAGCCAACGAATACATTCAAGAAGAAGCATTAGCAAACGAACTCGCAGCCAAATTTTATCTTGATTGGGGTAAAGAAAAAGTTGCTGCTGGCTATATGCAAGAAGCATACTACTGTTACGCTAATTGGGGAGCTAAAGCCAAGACTGATGATTTGGAAAAACGCTATCCCCAGCTACTTTTACCAATTTTACAAACACAAAAACATAGCTTTTATATCAACGAAACCCAGTTTCCAAGCTTACAAACTATTCAAACAAGTCGTAGTAGTAGCAGTATTTCTGATACTTTAGATTTTGCCAGCATTTTGAAAGCGACACAGGCAATTTCTTCCAAAATTCAATTAGAAGACTTAATTTCAACTTTATTGCAAACAGTAATCGAAAATGCGGGAGCAGAAAAAGCTGCTTTAATTTTCTTAAAGGAAGATAACTTCAGTTTAGAAGCTATCGCTAATAAAGATAGTGGTGTAACTCACTTATCAATACCGTATGAAATCAGTAAAGACATTCCCGTAAAATTAATCAATTACGTCAAACACAGTTTGAAAACTATTGTATTTGACAATCTCACGTTTAAAAATGACTTTACCACAGACAAATATTTAATACAGCAACAACCCAAGAGTTTCTTGTGTACGCCAATTTTGAAACAAGCTAAATTAATTGGATTGCTGTATCTAGAAAATAAATTAACAAGAGATGCATTTACACGAGAAAGATTAGAAATAGTTAAAATTTTATCTACTCAAGCTGCAATTTATTTAGAAAATGCTCGTATATATAAAAATCAACAAAAAACAAATACATTGTTGAATTCGCTTTTGCAGACGATACCGGATTTCTTTTTCGCTAAAGACTTACAGGGACGATATATTACAGTAAATTCTAATTTAGTTGACTTTTTTGGTAAACCCATTGCAGAAATTATTGGTAAAGATGATACCGAATTGTTTCCTCCAGAATTTGCCACAGCAGCAGTGGCTAAAGATAGAGAAATCATCATGAAAGAAATTACCGAAACTTTTGAAGAAGTTTTCCCAATCAACGGAGAAAATTACACTTATTGGACTGTCAAAACCCCATTAAAAGATTCTCAAGGAACTACGATGGGCTTGATTGGTATTTCTCGCAATATTACCGATAGAAAACAAGCAGAAGAAGCGGTAATTCAGAAATCAAATGAGTTGGAAAAAGCTTTACAAGAATTAAATCAAGCCCAATTGCAAATGGTGCAAAATGAGAAAATGGCAACTTTAGGTAATTTAGTTGCCGGGGTAGCACACGAAGTTAATAACCCTATCGGATTTCTCAAAGGTAGTATTAACAATGCCGAAGATTATCTTAAAGATATATTTGGACATTTAGAACTTTATCAAGAAAACTATCCGAATCCAGAGGAAGAAGTTGCAGATAATGCCGAAGATATTGATTTAGAATTTATTAGCGAAGATTTACCAAAGCTTTTAAATTCGATGAGAGTTGCAACAGAAAGAATCAAGGATATTAGTACCAGTCTTCGTACTTTCTCTAGAGCCGATACATCTAAAAAAGTTGCTTGCAATATTCACGAAGGTATTGATAGTACAATATTAATTTTAAAATATCGTCTCAAAGCTAACGAGAAACGTCCGGGAATTGAAATTATTAAAAAATACGGAAAAGTACCACCTCTTGAGTGTTTTTTGGGGCAGTTAAGTCAAGTATTTATGAACATTATTGCTAACGCCATAGATGCTTTAGATACATTTGGTGAAGGAAAAACATATGCCGAAATAGAAGCAAATCCCCACAAAATAACTATTCAAACTGAACTAATTAGCGAAGAAAATACAGTATTAATTCGTATCAAAGACAATGGTTCCGGAATACCAGAATCAGTTAGAGAACGTATTTTCGATAATCTTTTTACAACAAAAGGAGTTGGTAAAGGAACGGGATTAGGGCTTGCTATTGCCCGTGCAATTGTTGAAGAAACCCACGGTGGTAAATTAACTTGTAATTCTGTAGTTAGTGAAGGAACTGAATTTGTAATTGAGTTACCTATTGTTAATAGTTTGTAGTTGGCGATTTATCGCTCCTGGGGCTAAAGCCCTTACTACGAACTTTTATTTAATAGTTTGTAGTTGGCGATTTATCGCTCTTGGGGCTAAAGCCCTTACTACGAACACGAACTTTCATCAATTAAAATTACAGGAATCGAACTTGATTTTAATACAGCTTGAGAAACAGAACCCATTTTATGAATTTGATGCCCTCGCTTACCCATGACAATATCGGTAATTTGATAATCCTTAGCGACGCGCA
>JBCCLY010000036.1:0-12837 GCA_039026655.1 Cyanobacteria bacterium P01_C01_bin.38
AATGACTTCTCTTTCTACAATCGCCGGTACTTTTCCCCTAGCATTAGGGCTTGGTGCTGGTGCGGAAGTGCGCCAATCAATGGGCGTTGCTGTTATCGGTGGTTTTACAACTTCTACACTATTAACTTTGGTAGTGGTACCTGTGTTGTTCACATACATTGATAATTTTCAGCATTGGATTATTAATACAGTTAAATACGGTTTTAAGAAAAAACCTCGCCGTCAAGTTATCGAAGAAGATAAAACAGTTAAATTACCACCAGCGAGTTAAGAGTTAAGAGTTAAGAGTTAGGAGTTAGGAGTTAGAATTAGTGGGAGCATCTTGCTCCCTTGTCCCTTGTCGCCTTCCATCTCCTACATTCCCAATCTTTTCGCGGTTAATTGCATCTATAGTTGTTTTAGTTGCTAACCTTGAAAAATATGTCACAGCTCTCCAATATTCTGAAGGTAGGAGAAAAAGCGCCATCTTTTAGTGCAATAAATCAAGATGGAGATTTGGTACAGCTTGAAGATTTCCTATCTAATTGGCTTATTCTTTACTTTTATCCCAAAGATGATACGCCTGGTTGTACTGTTGAAGCGAAAGACTTCACTGAATACTCAACACAATTTGATGCTTTAGGAGCCAAAATTTTAGGAGTTAGTCCCGATTCGGTAAAGTCTCATTGCAAATTCATTAACAAACATAATTTATCAATTCAACTTGCAAGCGATCCGGAACACCAACTATGCGAAACTTATGGTGTTTGGCAATTGAAAAAGTTTATGGGCAAGGAATACATGGGTGTTGTACGCTCAACTTTTTTGATTGCACCTGATGGTACTTTAGCCCATACATGGTCTAAAGTAAGAACTAAGGATCATGTAGAAAAAGTTTTAAGCAAATTACAGGAATTGCTTGCTGAGGCTTAATTGCTCTGCCGACTTATAAATAATTAAATAAAGAGTGCAATATTAAGGTGCAATCGTATCGTTTTGGTCATCATACCAAACATAAATTGCAGCGATGGTAAACCTAATTTTACCTGCGCTGTCAATACTAATTATTGTATTATGCGTAATTAACGTAATTAATTTTAATAATAAGAGTTTAAATATTATTTCGACTATTCCAACTTCAATGTCAAATATTTGAAGAAGCAGCGTTCCATATAATCGTCGTACTACTATAAGCTGGGAACCAGCTTAATTCTACCGGCATCCATTTCAGCCATTAAGAGTTCTAATGCTTCATAGTCAACGTCAGAAATGTAACCTAGTTGAGTCAACTCTGAATTTATTTCATTTTCTATTTCGGGAGTTAATTTCTTAATAACCAACGCCCTTTCAACTAATTGACGAATAGCAAACTTAGTTCTCATAGTAAGTAATCGTTGTGTATTTACTACCAATTATCTCAGATATATTTCAGTATAAAACGTGATCCAAGTACTACTTAGCAAGTGATCTAGATCACTGGTATAACGTATAAGTCACTTGCCATCTCAAAAAGATACAAGCCAATGATTAAGGAAAAAATAAGGATACTTTATATTTAGGAAGGCCTCTCCCCACTACCCGCAGGCAAGAATGCTAAAAGGGCTAACTAATTGTATACAGATATCTTTTTCCATACTCGGGCATAAAGCCATACTGGTTATATAGATTATTTTTGAACTTGAATTAGAAAAAAGTGTATTTTGCTACTATTTTCTTAAGTATTCTGACAATCTTTAAACAGAAGTAGTCTAAGGGTAAAGATTCGACAAAGACACCTAATACGAATGGTCGATGCGATAAAAAAAGGATTATGGTCGAATACATCTATCCCTCAAGTAAAGAATATTTGATCGTAGGATGTAATTATGCAAGCAATACTTGATAATCCTCAAATTACCATTATTCGTCCAAATGGTTGTTTAGATGCTAAAAATGCCATAAAACTCGAACGCGAATTGGGTGCAGTTCTTAATCAAAGTAGTAATACAATTGTATTAATAGACCTCGAAAAAGTTGATGCTATAGATAGTGTGGGTTTAATGGCATTAGTATCTGGAGTAAGAGAAGCTCTTCTATTAAAACAACGACTTTGCTTTTGCTCGGTTGCTCCTACTCACAGAATTATTTTTGAACTTGCTGGTTTAGATAAAGTATTTGAAATATTCGATACAGGGCATTTTAATAGTTAATATAAACGTCTTGTTTGCTGCAAAAAAGTTCCTGTTTTCTTCCATTGCAAATAAATGGTGGTAGCTATAAAAGGAAAATTTAAATAACTTTCCTTATACGCTGCTACGAATCAATGCTAATCTTGGTAGTGAGTAGCTGTAATTACTGGAAGTGGCTAGAAAATAGCATAGTGTCTATTGCAGTAGATAAATTAATCACGTCGGATATTTTAAAACCATCCCGTTACCTGGGTAATGAGCTTTTAGCTAAACACAAGCCTTGGGATACGGCGACGATACGCTGGGTATTAACTTACCCAGAAGTATATGAAGTTGGTGCTTCTAATTTAGGGCATATCATTCTTTACAACATATTGAATGTTCAGCCTCGTCAGTTGTGCGATCGCGCTTATCTACCGGGTGCGGATTTAACGTCCAAGTTAAGAACGACTCAAACACCTTTGTTTGCGGTAGAGTCAAAGCGAAGTCTAGTTGATTTCGATATTTTAGGTTTTAGCCTCAGTTATGAATTGGGGGCTACCAACATTTTGGAAATGTTGGATTTAGCTGGCATTCCTTTGACTTGGGAAGAAAGATTATCAGGAGATTTCCCGTTGATTTTTGCGGGAGGACAAACTGCTACATCTAACCCCGAGCCTTATGCTGACTTCTTCGATTTTATCGCTCTTGGAGATGGTGAAGAACTTTTACCAGAGATTGGTTTCATTTTAGAAGAAGGTAAAAAAGCCTTATTTAGCCGTCAGGAATTATTGCTGGATTTGGCACAGGTTCCCGGCGTATACGTACCGCAGTTTTACGATATGGCTGCTGACGGTTCGGTTCATCCCAATCGTCCAGATGTGCCCGAGCGTGTTATACGAAGGGTTTCGAGTCCCATTCCAGCTTATTCTATCGGTTTGGTTCCCTATGCAGAAACCATACATGACCGTTTGACGATTGAAATTCGGCGCGGATGCACCAGAGGGTGTAGATTTTGTCAACCAGGAATGTTAACTCGTCCGGCGCGAGATGTAGAACCACAAAAAGTTGTGGAAACAATTACAAAAGGGATGCGCCAAACTGGTTACAGTGAATTTTCTCTGTTGTCTCTTTCCTGTTCCGATTATTTAGCTTTAAGTTCGGTAGGAATGGAAATTAAAAATCGTCTTAAAGATGAAAATATTTCCCTTTCTTTACCCAGTCAGCGAGTAGATAGATTTGATGAAAATATCGCTAATATCCTTGGTGGAACGCGTAAAGGTGGTTTGACTTTTGCCCCAGAAGCCGGTACGCAAAGGATGCGCGATATTGTTAATAAAGGTTTGACTAATGAAGAATTATTAAGGGGGGTGAAAACAGCTTGGAAACGAGGTTGGGATAAGGTAAAGCTATATTTTATGATTGGTTTACCTGGTGAAACTGATGTTGACGTATTAGGTATTGCTCAAACCGTAAGCTGGTTGAAGCGGGAATGTTGGGCAACAGGTAGAAGACTTTTGAATTTCAACATCACAATTTCCAACTTTACGCCCAAACCCCATACACCATTCCAATGGCATTCAGTTTCTACTAGCGAATTTAAACGCAAGCAAGATTTGTTGCGCTCGGAATTTCGGCGGATTCGGGGAGTTAAAGTTAATTTCACCGATGTACGAATTTCAGCAATGGAAGATTTTGTCGGTAGAGGAGACAGAACTCTTGCGAGCGTGTTACGTCGTGCTTGGGAATTAGGCGCGGGAATGGATTCCTGGTTTGACAATTTGGATAAAGCTTTTGCAGCTTGGGAACAGGCGATCGCCGAAGCTGGACTAGATTGGAAATACCGCCAGGTGCTTAGCGGCGAGTGGAATGTAATGGAAGGTAGCAGTGCTGACGAGCGCCTTGATTCGCCACTGCCTTGGGACCATATCGATACGGGAATTGATAAAAAATGGCTCAAAGAAGATTTGCAACGGGCAATGGAAGCCGCCACCGTACCCGATTGTTCCTTTGACGGTTGCTCGCACTGTGGCGTTTGCGGTACCGATTTTGGCCATAATATTGTGGTTCCACCACCACCCATTCCGGAATTTGCAGGAGACTTTGTTCCAGATACTACCAAGGCTAAAAGATTGCGAGTACGGTTTGGTAAACAAGATGATATGGCATTAGTCGGTCATTTAGATTTAATGAGAGTCTTCGATCGAGCCGTGCGGCGAGCGGGATTACCAGTATCATTTAGCGGTGGGTTTAATCCACAACCCAGGATATCAGTAGCAAATGCTTTACCGTTAGGAGCTACTAGCGAAACTGAAATTGTAGATTTTGAATTAACTCAGGAAGTTGATATTGATACTTTCATACATAACTTGAGTTCTGCATTACCTAACGGTGTACCTATATATGATGTAGTGCAGCTAGATTTAAAATCTAAAAGTGCATCCCAACTTCTGGAAACAGCCGAGTATTTGATTACTGTAAGCTGCGAGCGAGAAGCAACTTTGTCTGAATGGCAAAATTGGATTGATGCAGTAAAAGATGTAGAAGAAATTTGGACACAGCACAAAACCAAAAAAGGTAAAATCAAAAATGTAAATCTGCGCGAACGTTTGTTTGAGTTAGAACTTGTGGAAACAGCGAAGGTCGAAACGAACGATAATAATGTTGTCAATTTACGGTATTTAGGAGCTTGTCGCAATGATGGTACTTTATTGCGTCCGGAACAAATCCCATTTATGCTTGAATCTGTAACAACAGCACAATTCAACCTTTTGCACATACATCGGAGCAAGTTAATTTTGGCAGTTTAATTGTTGTTTAATCATTTAAGGGCAATTGTAATTGTCAATATTGCCCTTTAATTTAACTTCAACCAAAGAATTGATTTTTTACGGCCTTGCGCTAGAATTATATGAAGAGAAATTATAAGAGCGCTGCAACGGAACGAATTGATTCACTACCTGCTATGTACGGGGCGTTCAAGCGATAATATTTTAGAGTGCAACTCGACAATATTGAGGTATTATCCCAGATAAAGCCGACAGCATATTAGAGAAGTCTCTCTAGGGACGTTATTTGCAACGCCGGAAAGCAGTGAATTAGTTCCGACTCGTACCAGCAATTTCTACGTTGCTTCTCTCACAATTTATGATGGCGGAAATAGTAGAGTAAGCTCGAAATTCCAGCTACAGGGTTTGGATATGTAGAGTAGCATAGGCACTAAAAAGTACCACTTATGGGTAAACTTTTAAAGTCTAGTTTGAAACGAGCAGGGAAGTATGCACCCGTAGTCTTGATTTGTTAGCGCAGTCAGTTCGCGTCTTGAGAAGAGGCGTAGTCTCGCACTCGTAAGGATATTCTCAGTAATACTGCCCAATTATTAGAACTATCTTTTGCACGAGTTGGGCGAGAGTGTAAAAAAGTAAAATTGTAATTGCTTTTTTACCTGACACATTAAAAAGTAAGGGAAAGGTGTAAAAAATTGACCCTTAATGGGCGATTTTACTCAATAAAAGATTAAACAGTTTTGAATATGAGTTGTGTAAACGCAATTCAATTCCGGTAAATAGCTCGTGTTTGTTTGAGCTTTCATTAAGTGCAATTTTATTACAGCAGCGCCTTGGAAGGAGGAAACAGGGTAGATTGATGAAAAACTCCTCTCAGTAAGGATTTAAGCTGCCAATTTTTGAGGAAATTGAATGCCGAAACAAATTATCATCGCCGAACAGCATCAAATTGCTGCGGTGTTCTCTGAAGATCAAATACAAGAACTTGTCGTAGCTACTGGCCATCACCAAATTGGTGATATTTATTTAGGGGTAGTAGAAAATGTATTGCCTGGGATAGATGCGGCTTTTGTTAATATAGGCGACCCGGAGCGTAATGGTTTTATTCATGTTACCGATCTTGGACCACTAAGGTTAAGACGTTCGTCAGCAGCAATCACGGAGTTATTAACACCACAACAAAAAGTTTTGGTGCAAGTGATGAAAGAGCCAACGGGTACGAAAGGACCTAGGCTTACAGGTAACATTACTTTACCAGGGCGCTACGTAGTATTGATGCCTTACGGACGAGGCGTTAATTTATCCCGCAGAATTAGGAACGAAAACGAACGCAACCGTTTGAGAGCCTTAGCAATCTTAATCAAACCCGCAGGAATGGGTTTACTAATTCGTACAGAAGCGGAAGGTAAACCAGAAGAAGCGATTATTGAAGATTTAGAATTTCTGCAAAAGCAATGGGAATCAATTGGCGAACAAGCTCAAACTAGCCGTGCGCCAGCTTTGCTCAACCGTGACGATGACTTTATCCAGCGCGTTTTGCGAGATATGTATGGTGCCGATGTTAATCGGATTGTTGTTGACTCCAGTACTGGCTTAAAGCGAGTAAAGCAGTACTTACAAAATTGGAGCGGCGGACAGGTACCCCAAGGTTTATTAATCGACCACCACCGCGATCGCACTGCAATTTTAGAATATTTCCGGATTAATGCTGCGGTCAAGGAAGCTCTAAAACCAAGAGTAGACTTACCTTCTGGCGGTTACATTATTATTCAACCTACCGAAGCATTAACGGTAATAGATGTCAACTCCGGTTCGTTTACTCGTTCGGCTACAGCAAGAGAAACCGTATTGTGGACAAACTGCGAAGCTGCCACGGAAATAGCACGTCAGTTACGCTTACGTAATATTGCTGGAGTGATTGTCGTTGATTTTATTGATATGGAATCGCGGCGAGATCAGTTACAGGTTCTCGAAAGTTTTAATAAAGCCCTGAAGTCAGATAAAGCTCGTCCACAAATTGCTCAGTTAACTGAGTTAGGTTTGGTAGAGCTTACCCGCAAACGTCAAGGTCAAAATATTTACGAGCTTTTCGGAGGAACCTGTGCTACCTGTGGAGGTTTGGGACATATCGTACATTTACCAGGGGAAAACGAATCCCGAGTCGCGCCAGCAGCAGAAGTACCAGAGCGTGTAGTACCTTTACCTCAAAGAGAACCGCGTGTTTCTGCTCCCCGCTTAAGCTCCCAGTCCGAAGGTATAGATGGATTTGCAGATGCAGATGAAGGTGATGGAGATTTTACAAACTTAAACTTAATCAATCATCCGAGCTATCAAGAATTAGGCAGTCCTAATAAACGTCGTCGCCGCCGCATTAGTACGGGCAATGGCAAAGATGAGCCAAGGATTAACGGGAGTCCGTTAACGCTAGTTAATGATGACTTGGATATTGATTCACAAGCAGAACCAGAACTTAGAAGATCCGAAACACCATCAGTATTAAATAAAGGTTGGAGCGAAAGACCTGAACGTACTGGTAGAACAAGGGTAGAATCGGTCAAAGGAGTACTTGAACCACCAGAAATTGTTTCGGTAGAAATGACTTCGGAGGAACAGGATGTTTACGCTTTAATGGGTGTTACACCTTTAAAGAAGTTGGAGAAAGATTTTAAAAACGAGAAATCCGTAATCATCAATGTAGTTCCACCTGGTGAACATGAAGATGATATCTCAGAATCTGAATCTGAGTCATATTCGCTAACTCCTACTCCTAAAAAGGTGAAAATAAGCAATGTAAATAATGAAATCACAATCGAAGAGGAAAATGAAGTTGTAGAAGAATTAGAACAACCACAGCAAATAGAGCAAGTAGAGCCAGTAGAATCTAGTCCAACCGTAAATAATACTGAAACAGAAAACACTACCGCAGATAGACGTCGCCGTCGTCGTCGAACTCGTGCTTCCTCAGAAGCACCATCTAGCTAGGATTAAATCACTATATGGTTAAAGCTGGGCAAGCTATCACTGCAATGAACGCGCCAAAACTCCCCCTCGAACACAATTGGCTGGAATTTTCAACGTATTGCAATACAACAAGCGGGTTAATTGCAGGTGTAGATGAAGTGGGGAGAGGTGCTTTGTTTGGCCCTGTTGTAGCAGCAGCAGTAATCCTACCAAATAGTAATAGTTTGCCCCAACTCCTCACAAGCGAAATCAAAGACAGTAAAAAGCTATCTGCTTCCAAAAGAACTCAGTTAGGCAAGCAAATTATTGATATTGCAATAGACTGGAAAATCGGTTTTGCAACTACGGCTGAAATAGACTCTTTAAATATTTTGCAAGCATCACTTTTAGCAATGAAGCGGGCTGTTCTAAAATTAAAAGTACAGCCCACACTTTGTTTAGTTGATGGCAACCAGCGGATTAAAGACTTCTCTTTACCACAAGAAACAATAGTTAAAGGGGATTCGCTTTCGTTAAATATAGCTGCCGCGTCTATCGTTGCTAAAGTTTGGCGCGATGAATTAATAATTCGTCTTGCTAAAAAGTACTCAATGTACGACTTAGAACGAAACAAGGGTTATGGTAGTAAAAAGCATTTATTAGCAATAAATAATTACGGAATCTCGCCTTTACATCGTAAATCTTTTCGTCCCTGTCAAATTGAAGAAAAATTGTTTGAATAGAGAATGGGGAATGGGGAACGGGAAACAGTTATTTAAGTAAATAGTAATTACATAAATAACGCTGAGTTAACTACTTAGTATTTTGATAGCATTTATTCTAATCGCTGGTTTTTAAATAGTGGTGTACCAAAATTTGAGAAAACACTTTTAAAAGTTTTGCTATACAAGCATTAATACAGCAATTAATTAAAATTATTAATGCTTTTGTATTTTTTTACCTATTACTTATTATTTATTCCCTATTTCCCGTTCCCCATTCCCTATTCCCTAATCGCTTTTATTTTTTTTCCTTTTTATCGTTTTATTCAGGTTTAAAAACCTTAAAATCATTATTATCTTGGTCAAAGCTACTATCTAAGGTATGTAATTCAACCCAACGTCGATAATCAACCAGCAGTTGTCGTAGCAATCTTTGCTTTATTGTTAGCAATACGCTTTTGAGCAAGCCATTACCAGTAGTTTCTAAGATTGATTTAGGAGTAAAAGAAAAAGGAGGCGGTAATTCAACAATTACTTCTAAATTTACTATACCCTTAAGACGGGTATTTCCATTTTGTTCGTAACTTGATAAATTACCTTTTAAATCTAGTTGAAAACGCTCGTTAATGTATTCTATCCCACGAATTTCACTACGGACTGATTCTAAAAAAATTGTTCCATCCGAAGCAGCCCATACTCTCATGTCTACAATTGGTTGAATACTCAACGACATAAAAGTTAAGGGGCGCATTTTTAAACGAAAAACTTCTGTACTTAACTGTTCGATCCGACTCGGATCGGACAAAGCGTTAACTAAACGTTGGGGTTGTCGTAAATAATGCTTGATTGGAATAGGTTGATATGGAACGGGAATTTCTACAGATTGACAGGCTTTAAATTTAGTAGCCATAATTAAACGACAATAATTTGCCGAAATTGTATTTTTGAACGAAAATATAGTTTTTTGTATTGTACAAAACCTATACCTTCTTAATTATAAAAATTATTGTTACTTTATAATATCTATTTTAAGTAAGAATTAGAGTATTCTGTTTGCTATCTTCGGTATTAAAGGCTTTGTAAATTATGATATCTATTGCACATTTGGGACCACCCGGTACTTATGCAGAACAAGCAGCGTTACGCTATGTTAGTTGGCTGACAAAAAATACTGAAACGGAAGCTTTATTATCTCCTTATCCTAGTATTTTTCAAACACTTTATTCTGTAGCTAAAGGGCAAGCAGATTTAGCAGTAGTACCTGTAGAAAACTCGATTCAAGGAGGAGTTACTGTTACTTTAGATACACTATGGCAACTAGATAACTTGCAAATTCAGTTAGCTTTAGTTGTACCAATTACTCACACATTGATTTCTTGTTCTCAAAGTTTAGATAATATCAAAACCGTTTATTCTCATCCACAAGCGTTAGCTCAATGTCGAAAATGGTTGGAGCAGTTTCTAGGGCAAGTACAGTTAGTTCCAACTAATTCCACTACAGAAGCACTGCAAAAATTAAAGAATGACAAAGCAGCAGCTGCTATTTCATCCCGCAGAGCCGCGCAACTATATAATTTACCCGTACTTGCAAACGGTATTAATGATTACCCAGATAACTGTACTCGTTTTTGGGTAGTTAGTCAGCTTGATAATAGCCCCAATCATGAAATATTAAGGAATACTGCTTTTTACACTTCATTAGCATTTAGCGTACCGGCAAATTTACCTGGTGTATTAGTCAAGCCATTACAAGTTTTTGCAGATCAAAATATTAATCTTAGCAAGATTGAATCGCGTCCAACTAAACGTTCTTTAGGAGAATATTTGTTTTTTATGGATTTAGAAGCAGAAGTTTCCTCTACAAAAATGCAGTCAGCTTTAGCTGAATTATCCAACTATACGGAAATTCTGAAAATTTTTGGTAGCTACAATGTTTTACCGAGTGAATCGTTGTAACAATTAAAAGAAAATAGGGAATAGGGAACAGGGAACAGTAATTATTTTGAGTTGGGATTGTTTTAGTAATTTATCGATTTAAATAAGCAGTTTTTAAACATAGAAGAATGCTCAATTTTCTTTAAAAAAGCAATTAAAAGCTAAGTTTAGAAGAAAAATAATGCTTTGCTGCTAAAACTATTTATTCTCTTTTACTTTTTTAAACTATTCCCTATTCCCTGTTCCCCATTCCCTATTTATTAAGAGTTTTGATTTAATGTGTCTTTAAGAACAGTACGAGCGGCTAAATGATTGCGAGTTGAAGTTAAAATTTCTGTTTCTCGTTCTAAACGAGCAGCTGTATCTTGCATTTCTAATAATGATTGTTGCTCTGGAGCTACACGGTAAAGATTACTTGCTACCCAATAAGATAATTCTTTTGGTAGTGCCGGTAAATCCTGCGGTAGTTCTATATTTTGCTCGGTCAGTTTAGCACTTAAGCGCACAACATCACGCAGTAGCTGTTCTACTTCAGATGCTTCATGTCGTAAATCTTTTGTGGGTTCTTCATCATCAATCCACTCAACTAACCCAACAAAATAAGGCTTTTCGCGGACGTATTCCAACACCCTAAACCTTTGCTGTCCCAAAGTTAGCATTTTCATTCGGTCATCTTTCAACCGTTGATGATGAATAATTTCCGCACAACAGCCAACGTTAGCAACAGTACCTTTTGCTTGGTCAACCATCAATACACCGAACCTGCGATCGCTATCCAAAATCGTGTTCATCATGATTCGGTAGCGAAATTCAAAAATATGTAGTGGTAACGGCCTGGTAGGAAACAGAACCACATCCGGTAAAGGGAACAGAGGTATTTCGCGAACAGCAATTCTAGAAGAGGATGTCATATTTACCGTGATTTATAGCTGTACTACTACTTGTACTAATCATAAAAGTATTTTTTGCCGGGACTTAGGAAGTCATTAATATAATTAATATAATTATGACACTAAGAGCAATAACGCAATCTCTCAAAATGATAGTATTGCTTCTTCACCTAAAGCCCTATGAGCATGGAAGCGGCGTATCTTTAGATCGCCGAGGAAATGCGAAGGAACGTGTCAATGAAAATTTTAAAAAGTGTAAGTTCTGTATTTTAGAAAAAACCCGTATATTCTTTATATTTTATCTCAAAGTCGTTTTGTAGCGAATAAAAAGCCCTTAGAAATATTCTAAGGGGGAATTTGTATTGATTAGCACATTAATATCTTTAACCAGCAATTATCAATTGTAGTTTTATAATTAGTTATTTATCGAAAAACTACAATTAATCGAAACGAGATACAGCACGAAAGCAAGTAGTAACGGTACATTATTACATTCTTCTTGTTCCCTGTTCCCTGTTCCCTGTTCCCTGTTCCCTACTCCCTACTCCCTACTCCCTAACCCCTATAATTCTACCGGTGTACCTCACCTTCGATGAAATCGGCTGTAATTACAACTTAACTTCAATATCTACACCAGATGGTAGATCGAGTTTCATCAAGGCATCAATGGTTTTAGAGGAAGGCTGATAGATATCGATAATGCGCCGGTGGGTACGGGTTTCAAAATGTTCTCGTGAATCTTTATCTACGTGAGGAGAACGAAGTACGCAGTAAATACGGCGTTTTGTAGGTAAAGGAATCGGACCAATTGCTGTAGCGTTAGTACGGTTAGCAGTATCGACTATTTTCTCGCAAGATGTATCGAGCAAGCGACGATCAAAAGCTTTCAAACGGATTCTAATTTTCTGCTGCTGTAAAGTAGCCATTTGTTCAGTTTTCCTGGTTCTAATTATTTATATAAGGGATGTTGGAACTTTTCGGGGTTCTGATTATTTATTTAATTAAAAAATCAATCAAATCAAAACCAAAATTTCTTTCCAACCAAAAACAGTTAAAAAGCAGAGAGGCATTATACCATCTCTGCTCGTATTCTAGTTAAAGCCGGTGCGTCCGGTTACTTGACGATTTTAGAAACTACGCCAGCACCAATGGTACGGCCACCTTCACGAATTGCGAAGCGCATTCCCTGCTCGATCGCGATCGCGTTGATAAGTTCTACATTCATCTTGATGCGGTCCCCAGGCATTACCATTTCCGCAGCACTACCATCGTCAGCAGTGAAGGACTTAATTGTACCTGTCACATCGGTAGTACGCACGTAGAATTGAGGGCGATAACCGGAGAAGAATGGAGTTTTACGGCCGCCTTCTTTCTCAGTTAAAACGTATACTTCACCTTCAAATTCGGTGTGAGGAGTAATGCTACCAGGCTTGGCAAT